>SKRY01000334.1 GCA_007118235.1 Candidatus Hydrogenedentota bacterium
CCGCCGCCGTTGAGGGACTGAAACAGCTCGGTCCAGGAGGGTTCCGTCATTTCCTGGGCTTCGTCCACGATTTGCCAGTCCACGTGGAGGCCTTGGAAGTTCATGCCGTGGGGACCGGCGATGCGGCCCCAGAGCACGAAGCCGTTGGTGAAGCGCAAATACCACGAGGGCGAGCGTTTCACCTCGGCGAGGCTGGCCGCGAGTTCGGGCGTCCCTTGAAAGCGGCGCACGAGGCGCTGCATGAGCGGGAAGAGATGGTTCTCGCATTGGGCCGCGATGAGCATTTCCGTGTGGGGCCGGGCGGCCATGGCCCATGCCGCGATGATTTCGATCTCGGCGGTCTTGCCGACGTCGCGGCCGTCGCAATGGACCTTGCGCATCGCCAGGGATTCCAGCGAGGGCCGTTGATAGTCCCGCACCCGCCAAGGCGCGCCGGCGCGGTCGGAGAGATGGCGCCAGGCGAACCGCGCGCGGAGATGGAGATCCAGCCATTCCTGTATTTCGTCCTCGGTGAAACCGCGCTTGCGCAACTGGTTTCGCGCGCGCCGCACGTTCCATGGGGCTTCCACGGCGCTCATCCTTTTGCTTGACGTGGGGTGGTTGGCTGCTGGGTCTGTTTGCGTTGTTCAAAGGCGTGGGCGTCCTCTATAACACCCTCCGCCCGTTCGATGAGTGGGAGTAAGCGCTCCGCCAACCCTTGTTCAAGGGGCGCGCCCGCCCGTTCGCAGGTGTCCTCGAGTTCCTTCACGGCTTTCCGCCTCCTTTCGATGGCTTTGTTAAGCTGTTCCAGGTAGTCGTGAAACGGTTTTCCGTTCTGATCTTCCGGCGCCATTTCGAGCACGCGCCGCACGGCGAGAAACGCCACGAGCGCGTCCTCCACCCGCATCGCCAGCAGCGGCGACACGGTGACCTCGTTGCGTGTGAAGAGGGCGTCCAACTCGCGCAATAGACTCTCCATCAACGGCGCCTCATCCCGCCGGATGGCGAATCCTGTTTTGTCCGGCGTCAGCCATTGCTCCAAAAGGCGCGCCGCGAATGTGTCAATCATGGCATTTCCCCCGCCGAAAACTTCCCCCATTAACACTGTCCCCGTTCGTTCCGCGCGCGGATGACCCGATTCCGCCCAACGAACGATAGGGGATAGCGGATCCATCGACAGAAAAACCGCCAATTCACGCGGCATAAGGTGAATTGGCGGCTGTGTGATAGCGTCCCGGCCTTTCGGGCGGAGTATCTCAGTTCTGAGCAGGCGCATCCACCCCCATGAACGGGGACAGGGGTTGATCGGGCTGGTCCTGAGGCGCGAGCGTGAAGTCCTCGGTCTCCATGTCCTCTGGCGCCACGGGCTCGCCCGCGTCAAGCGCTTCAACAATCTCCCGGACCCAGGGTTGGTCCTCGTCCAGGGTAAGCGATTGCGCGAACGCGTGGCGGGCGGCGTCAAAGCGGCCCAACGTGAGGTGGACCGAGGCCAGGAAGTTCCACACACTGGCGTCGCCGGGCTCCAAGGTGATGGCCCGTTCGAGCGGCGCGGCGCATCGGTGCGTCTCGCCCACGCGAAACAGGATGCGCGCATAGGCGGTGTGCGCCGCCGCCGTATTGGGCACGGCATGGCCGCTGGCCTCGAAGAGTTCGAGGGCGTGCTTGATTAGCTCGACGCCCCGAAACGGGATTATGCCCTGGGCGTCGAGCGTTTCGTAGGCTTCCTCGATGCGTCCCTCCGCAATGTCCAACGCGAGGGCGCCGATCTCGAGAGCGGGATGTCCTTCGTCCAGCCCGCGGCCCTCCTCCAACACGCGCCGCGCCAACGGGATGAGGCCCATTTCGATATAGAGCGCCGTCATCAGCCCATACGCGTGCGCGGCTGTCCGGCCGCCAGGCTCCAACGCAAGGCATTGCCGTAGCGCCCCGGCGGCATCCGGCGCGGCTGCGTCTCCGAGATGCATGCGCATTTCGCCCAGCATCAGCCAGTTTTCCGCGTCGTCCGGCGCGAGTTGCGCCGCGCGGGCAAGGGTCTCGGCGGCAAGATCGTAATCGGCATCCATGGCCAGAACCGTGGCGAGATTCCTGAGTGTCGCGGGGTCCCGGGATTGGGCCGCGTTCTCGGCCTGCAAGTCGCCGCGCGCTTGGTTCAGCAAGTCTTGCTGCTCGAAGAAGATTCGCTCCATGGCCTCGAAGTCGCCCTCGGCCTGCGCCTCTAAGTAGGCATCCTGATGCTCGCGGAACTGGGCGCGCAGATCACCGTACTCGGCCATTGCGGGAGACAGGACGCCCATCAAGAGGAACGCCAGCCCCGCGGCGGCAAGGCGGCCTAGGCTTGCGGTTTTGTCGGCGATCCCCATCTCAGTAATTCTCCATGGCGGTTCGGGGTTCGGGCCAAAGGAGGGACTCCAGTTGCTCATTCAAGGGCTCGAAGGTCTTCTTGTCCAACGCGGAAATCGCGATGCCGCCGTACTGATGGCGCAACCCTTCGACCACCTCGGGGTCGGCCTGGTCAATCTTGTTCCACACAAGCAGACAAGGCTTTCCGCCTAACTCCAATTCGCCCAGGATATCTTGCACCGCCTTGAGTTGTTCTTCCACGGCCGGGCTTGACGCGTCGAGCACATGCACGAGCAAGTCCGCCTCGTCAAGCTCCTCCAGCGTAGTGCGGAATGCGGCGCGGAGGTCGGCGGGCAGATCGCGAATGAACCCCACGGTGTCCGTGATGATGATTTCGCGCTCCTCTGGAAAGCGCAACCGCCGGGTCACGGGGTTCAGCGTGGCGAAGAGCGCGTTCTCCTGCGTTACGTCGCTGTCC
>SKRY01000016.1 GCA_007118235.1 Candidatus Hydrogenedentota bacterium
CACGGCGTCGATGGCGCCGCCATGCTCGGCGAACAGCTCCCGGAAGTCTTGGTACACGGGCGCGTCCGGAAACGCTTGACGGATGGCTTCGGTCCGGCCGCCGAGATCCACATCGCACAGGGCCACGACCTCGGTCAGGTCAGACCCGCCCATGCTCCGGCCAATGCCGCCGCCCATGCCGCCCAAGCCAATGCAGGCCAACTGGATCTTGTCATTCGGCGCCACGCGATTATCTGGCCGGGCCTCCTCCGCCCGCGGCGCCGCATGGCTTGGAAGGATGGTCAACCCAGCGGCCGCCATGGTTCCCTGCAGAAATCCGCGCCGCGAAATGGCGCGCTTCCTCGAATGATTCCCGTGCGTTTTCATGGTGTCACCTCATCCGTTGTTGAGCGGGGTACGCCCATGCGCCGTGGTCCGGGGCGCGGAAACAGAGAGCCACGGATGAACGCGGCGCGGCTAATCCGAAGCCGGCTCCGAGCCAGACGTTCGGCGCCGCGCCGCGTTCCATCTTCGTGTCCCCGCCCAAATCGCTCCAACCACCACTACCCATGCAACCGTGTTTAGCACGAAGCGGTGGCCATTGAAATCGGCCCACGCCAAACCGGAAGCTGTTGTCCGGTAGACGATGGGAAACCCCCATTTCTTCTGGACGCCGATGGCCGCTGTCTCGGAGTCATCTGTTCCTGTCTGGATGAACAAGGTCGCAACAGATGCAAGCAGACCAATGATCAGAACACTCACGGCCTCTCTGAACATCTGCCTGTTCCGAAAAACGCCTGCGCGCCTTTCTCCGTGTTTATCGGCGTCCATCCGTGGTTCATTCGCGGTTTGTTCGGTGCGTTATTCAATGGGTTTCAGTTTGACCGTCCGAAACTCGACCCACGTTCCGTCCGCGGCGTGACTATCTTGCAAGCCGATGTAGCCTTCCAGCGGCTTGTCCTCGGTCCGTTCCATCGTGCTCTGATCAAAGTCGATGATCTGTTCCCCTTCCCAGAACACTTGGATGTGCTCGCCTTCCGTGCGGATGACGAACTCGCGCCATTCCTCGGGCGTCTCGTCGGGCCGGGGATCCACGGCGACATAATCGTAAAGCGAGCCCGTGCAGTGTTGATCCGCGCGTTGATGGGTCTCGCATACGATCTGAACCTCGTAGCCCGTCACCCAAGGATTTCCTTCCTCCGATGGCACCCGGATGAACACGCCGCTGTTGCCGTCTTCCGACAAGCGCCATTCCACGACCAACTCGTAGTCGTCGAACGTGCGCTCCTCGAAGTACATCCAATTGCCGCCGAGGCCGCCTTCGCTACGGAGGATGCCATCCTCGACCCAGAAGCCGTCATCGTTGCCCACGATGTTCCAGCCTTCCAGGTCTTCGCCGTTGAAGAGATGGATGTACCCGTCCTCATCGGGCTCCCAGGGATCCTCCTCGGCCATCACGGGCGCGCAGAATCCCATCACCAAAATCATTACCGTGAAAACACGCATTGACCTAACCTCCTTTGTTGTGTTGCTCCCGTGATACGTTGAAAGGTCATGATAGCATAGGTCTTGATTCTCCGCGAGTCACGGCGTGATTATCCCGCGGCTGGGGAACGGCGGCTTTTTGGACGGCGGCCGGGGCGCGCCGGTATACTGGCGGGACCCGGCATTGGGGAACCCGGCGCCAATCGCGAACAGAGAGGACGACGTTGATCGCACGCACACAGTTCAAGGAAACAACGCCGGTCAATACATGGGCGGCGGAACCGTTCACCGTGACGTGTCATGACGGCTAGGTCAGGCGAAGAGCGGATACGCCGTGATGTCCACCACCTCGCGGGCGGGCTAGGGGCTCGCGGACCGAACACGGAAAACGAACGCTCCGCGGCGCAGCACATCCGGCGCCGGTTCGAGGAAAGCCATTCCCGCGTGGCGGTGGAAGAGTTCGGTTCGCCGGCCACCTTTTATTTATTGTTGGCGGGTTACTACGCCGAGTTCACGGTGGTGGCGGTGGTGGCCACGTGGCTTCCCGGCTTCGCGCTGGTGTACGGACTCGTGGTCTTCGCGTTGTACATCGCCGAGATCACCGGGTACCGCGCGGTGTCCCGGCTGTTGCCCGAATTCTCCAGCCAGAACGTATTCGCCCGGCACCCCGGCGCGCGGGCCCGGTGGACGGTGGTGGTCACGGCACATTACGACACGGGCAAGGACACGCCCTTGTCGGAGCCGGGGAGCACGCCGTGGGTGCGCAACGTCCATTACGTCCTCATCGTGTGCATGTTGCTGGTGCTGTTCTCGTGTCTCGCGCAGAACCTGGAGCTGTTCGAGAACGAACCCGTGCGGCCCGACTATATCGCGCGGTGGGCGGGGGCGCTGGTGTTGCTCTCGGCGGCGGGCTGGCTCGCGCTTCTAGAGCTGACGTCCGGCCAGAGGCCGGGCGCGAATGACAACGCCAGTGGCGTGGCGGCCTTGCTGGATCTCAACGAACGGCTCAGCCACGCGCCCCTGCCGCATTGCGACGTATGGCTCGTGGCCACGGGAAGCAAGGAGGGATGGCTCAACGGCATCCGGCATTTCATCACCCACCACCGGCTGGATCATGCGTACACCTACTTCATCAACATTGAGCGGGTGGGCGCCGGCCAACTGCACTATGTGACGGCGGAAGGGGTGTTGCATCTGTTCGATAGCGATCCCTTCATGGTCAAGCAGCTCAATGCGATGGCCGATGTGTATGACCTGGAGCCCTTGATCCGCCACGGCTTGCCAAGCGACGCCTACCTCGCCGCCGCCCGGGGATACAAGA
>SKRY01000412.1 GCA_007118235.1 Candidatus Hydrogenedentota bacterium
TCACCTACACCACGGAGGAGACCACCCTGGACACGGAATACGCGAGTCCAGGGTACAGCAGCACGGATGGGCGCGTCGAAACACACGGCGATCCCCATGATTTCTTCATGACCGTGCCCGGACTCAACGGCGATGAAGTGGTGCTGCGGCATCAACAGCGCTTCGTGGACAGGATCCTCGAACACACCCTGCCGTACGGGCATGTCCTGTACTGCATGACCAACGAGATTCACCCCCAACAACCGCCCGAATGGGGCTGGTATTGGGCGGAGTATATCCGGGAGCGGGCGGAAGAAGCGGGCAAAGAGGCCCAAGTCACGGAGATGTATTGGGAGTTCCACTTCTCGAATCCGCAGCACGAGGCCTCACTGGACCGCCCGGATGTGTACACCTTCTTTGAAGCCTCGCAGAACAGCGCCATCAACGAAGGCGAGCCGAACTGGAAGAATCTGCAACACGCGTACCGCCGCCTGGAGGACGCGCCCCGGCCTATCAACCACGTCAAGATCTACGGCGCCGACGGCGGCGAGCACTGGACCGGCACGTCCAGGCAAGCGGCGGAGGCCTTCTGGCGCAACATCATTGGCGGGTCGGCCTCCAGCCGCTTCCACCGTCCGCCCGCTGGGCTTGGCCTGAGCGAGATGGCGCAAACGCACATCCGGAGCACGCGCCTGTTCGCGGAAAGACTCAACATTTTCCGATGCCAGCCCGATTCGGAGCACGGCCTGCTCCGGGATCGGAATGAAAACGGAGCTTACCTCACTTATGAGCCTGGCCAGCGTTACGGCGTGTATTTCCCCGATGGCGGCGCCGTGGGCCTGGACCTCGGAGACGCGCCCGGAGAGTTCAGCCTGAGATGGCTAAACGTTGCCCAAAATGAGTGGGTGGACGGCGGCGGCATTGAAGGAGGAGAAACCGTCCGCCTCGAACCGCCAGGTGATGGGCATTGGGCCGCCGTGTTACTGCACGCCGAAGCGCGGGGCTGAAAACATCCTCTCAACGCTTAGGAGGAATCATGCTTCACTTGCACGCTTTCATCGTACGAAACATCGGGATCCTTGCCGGTCTTGCCTCGATTTTCATCCATCTTGCCGCGGACGCGGACGAGACCGCCTGGTCCAGCCCCATGGCCGTCAGCGGCATAGGATCGCTGAACAACCACGCCACGCTGGAACAAGGCGCCGCCGAGACGTGGCTGGCTGTGTGGCATTCCGATGCGGAGGAAGGGGGCGCGACGGGGCAAGAGTTTAACATTTTCTTTGCCCGTTCAACGGATGACGGCGAGACGTGGTCCATCCCGGCGCCCTTGAACTCGAATGCCGCCCAACAAAACAGTTTCGACATGCGGCCCCATATCGCCACCGACCGGCGGGGAAACTGGATATGCGTGTGGCAATCCACGGGAGCGGCCCCTGACGCGTCCCATGTCGTCTATTCCCGTTCGAGCGACGATGGCGCCACGTGGTCGGACGCCGAGGTATTGACCCGGGACATGCAGAACCGTGGATTCGGCTGGGAGGAAAATCCGCGCATCGCCTTCACTGGCCGGGATACGTGGGTCATCGTCTGGGAGGACGGTAACGGCGAATTCACCGGCGACAGCCGCATCCTCATGACCCGGAGCACGGACGGCGGAGATTCGTGGGATGATGCTCGTTTCATCTCGGAAGACGTGGCGGCGAACATCTCGCCCACCATCGCGAGCGGTGGGCTGGGCGTCTTCACTGTGGCATGGAGCCACGGCGCGTGGGAGGATGACGAGTTCACGGGCTGGAACATCCACTACAGCCGGTCGAGTGACGCGGGCGATACGTGGAGCGATCCCGCTCCGATTATGACGCCCGAAGAACAAGACGAGGCCGGCGGCGGCGCCGAATGGAACGCGCGCGAACCCCAACTGGCCGCCGATGGCCGGGGGCAATGGGCCCTCACATGGAAGGCGGAGGTCCCTCTGGCGTTGGACATGCCCATCCGCTACAGCGTCTCGATTGATGACGGCGCGACATGGGACGCCCATGGCGTCTTGGCGGATCCCGGCGGCGAGAATACGCGTCCCACTTTGGCGGCGGATGGCTCCGGGAATTGGGTGACTGTGTGGTCAAACTTCAACGCCGAACGCCCGGCGGGGAACACCTTGCTTATGTACGCTCACAGCGCGAAAGGGGCAACGGAATGGGAAGAGCCCGGTTATCTCCATCCCGAGGCGGGCGATGACGCGGTAAACGAGATCAATCCCTCGGTGGCCACGGATGGCCGGGGGCAATGGTTGGCCGCTTGGGCCATAGACGACATGGTTAGCGCCGCCCCGTTGGTGGCGTCTCGCGCGCGCCTCACCGGAACCGTAGAGGGAACGGTGCTGGACCTCGGCGAGCGTGAGCCCGTGGCGGGGGCCGTGGCGCTCTTGTATACGGACGGAGACCTGCCCGAGCGGTCCGCCCCCGTGGACAACGATGGCGGCTTCCGCTTCTTCAACGTGGCCCCGGCCTCGTACACCGTGGAGGTTCGCGCGCCCGGCTTCGACACGTCCACGCAAGACGGTGACGCCATTGCGGGCGTGACGAGAGAACATGACTTCGTGCTGCTTCCCGGCGGTCCGGAACGCGCCATAAGCGGCCGGATAACGGATGAGGAAACGGGACAACCCCTGCCCGGTGTGCGGGTCCGGCGCACGGATGGAGAAGAGACCCTGGACGTAACGTACAGCTGCGCCAGGGGCCGTTACGTGTTACCCATGCCAGACCGTCTGAAACAGGGAGAAGAAGCGGCCGGACTGGTTTACGA
>SKRY01000055.1 GCA_007118235.1 Candidatus Hydrogenedentota bacterium
ACGAGATGCGCCTGGCCAAACCACGTCGCGCCCACCGTGCCGGTCTCGTCGGCGAGCGTGGCCACCACCAGCTTCTTCCGGCCTCGCAAACGTTGAAGGCGGATCGCCTGGACCTCGGCGAACACGGTGACATCCTCGCCCTCTTGCAACGACGCCGCGTCCGAAAGCGCGCGCCGATCCTGGTAATCGCGCGGGAGGTGATACAGCAAATCGCCCACCGTGCGGATGCCAAGGCGTTCCAGTGCTTCCACGCGTTTCGAGCCGATGCCGGGCAATTCCGAGACGGGCTGGATGAGAATTTCCTTGAATTCAATTAAGGTATCGGATGTTGACACAACGAAATCCCCACAATGAATCTGGGCAGAGGATCTGAATTCAAGAAGCCGGGCCATCGGCCGGAAGTCCGATTGGGACACAAATCCTCGGCCGGTGTCTCCATTTCAGTAACAATCTATTCGTCCTGACTCCAACCTAAAGGCAACCTAAATCAGCTTTCTCCATACAAACTCGCAAGGCGACATCTATCTCACAATACGCATACGCCGTGAGCAACAATAAGGGAAATTTTCGTGGGGCATTCTTGTCAACGCGCCGTTAGGAGCATGCGTTTTGAATAGTAGAAGGCGAGGTTAGACGAGCCCCAACCGTCTAAACGCCCCAAAACCTTCGCCTCTCTGCTCGTTGGACGTGGGCTCGTGCGCCCATCGCATGGGTCCACAGCCTCCTTTCCCAACCACGCTGGAATCCTGGCTTTCCCCTGGCCAGGATTCCAAATTTTTTTGCGCCGTGCGTTGTCCCCTCTCCGAAAACAGCCACACACACGAATGCGGCGTCCCGTGCCCGCGCTGCGTCATGCGGGGATCCGGCCGAGATTGAACATCGGGGTGGGGGCGTCTTGCGTGGCGAGATGGATCTCCGTGCTCACGTGCCGCACCGCTTGCCGGGCCATCGCATAGGCGAGGTCCGGGCAGTTGTTTGACTCGCTGATGTGGACCAAGACCACGATATCAAGTTGAGCGTGGGCGAGTTTGGCGAGAAGCGAGCAAGCGTCTTGGTTCGACATGTGCCCATGCCAGCCGCGGATGCGCTGCTGGATAGCGGGGGGGTATTTCCCGTGGCGCAGCATCTCCGGACAGTGGTTCGATTCGACAATCAGGGCATTGGAGCCGCGCAACTTGGTTCGCACAACCGAGGAGGCGTGGCCAAGATCCGCCGCTATCCCCAATTTCACGCCGCCCGCCTCCACCGTGTAGCTGACTGGATCGGCGGCGTCATGGGCCACGCTGAAACTTGCCACCCGCATTCCGCCCGCCTCGATGACCTCGCCCGCCTCAAAAACCTCGACGCGTGGAAGCTTGCCCACGGTTCGGGGCAAGTTTTCGAGGGTTCCTGCCGTCATATACACGGGAAGGTTAAGCGAGCGGGCCAACGTGCCGACGCCATTGACGTGGTCCCCGTGTTCGTGGGTGATAAAGACGGCGCGGAGCGCGTCCAAGGATTCGCCCGCCGCGGCGGCGCGCAGCTTGACTTGGCGAAAACTCAGCCCGTTATCAATAAGTATGGCGTAATCCGGGGTGGCGGCCCAAAGGGCGTTTCCCGAACTGCCACTGCCCAGCAGGCAAAAGCGGAGCACGGCGCATCCTTTCTGGAATCCAACGGAAAGTGTCCGCCGCCGGGGCTTCGATCGGGCAGCGGCCGGAGGCGAATAATGGCGCGCAGTATACCAAGGACGGTGGCCTTCCGCAATTGACAGCAAAAGGGTTCAGTGGTATAGTGGCATGTGACTTGCTTGGGAGCGTGGGGAGACGATGATGCACATGGAACACCGGTTGACGCAGACGCAAAGCCAGCGTCTGATGTTGACCCAAAAAATGCAGCAGGCCGTGCAAATCCTGCAGTTGTCCTCGCAGGAGCTGGAGCAGTTTGTCGAACTAGAATTGCAGACTAATCCGGTCCTCGAAGAGGTCGCGGATTCCCACGCGGTGGGACTGTTGGATTTCGATGGCGAAACGCCCTCCGCGTCGGCGGACGCGGACAGCTATGAGGATGTAGCCTTCGACGTGGACGCCTATGCCAAGGAGTGGCGCGAGGGCCCGAGTGAGGGACAAGACCTCAGCCGCAACCGGGACAACGACCAAAGCCGGGAGTATTACCAAAATTCCATAACCAGCGCGGAAAAATCGCTTACCGCGCATCTCCTTGAGCAGCTCAACTTCACCGCGCCCGATACACGAACGTACGAGCTTGGCGAACGGATCATCGGAGACATCGATAACCGCGGGTATTTCACCGGATCCTTGGAAGAAATCGCCGAGGAATTCGACGCGGCCGTCGGCGAGATCGAGGGTATCCTGCGAATCATCCAGACCTTCGAGCCAACCGGGGTGGGGGCCCGCTCGGTCACCGAATGTCTGCTGTTGCAGATCGACGCGGAGTACGGCGGGGATGAGCAGCTTCGCAAGCTGGTATGCGACCACCTCGAGGAGCTGGAGAAACATCAGATCCCCAGGATCGCCAGGGCGATGCGCATCACGCCGGAGCAAGTCGAAGAGCTAAAGACCAAGCTCAGCCGCCTCAACCCTTGGCCTGGCCACGAGTACGGCGCCGAACCGGTACCCTACATCCAGCCCGACATAATCGTCGAGAAGGACGAGGAGAATAACGATTACGTCGTCTATCTCGCGGATGACTCGTTGCCCCGAGTGCGCATCAACGAGGCATACAAGCGGATGGCGCAGAACGGCGGCGTGAACTCCGAAGAGAAACAGTATAT
>SKRY01000366.1 GCA_007118235.1 Candidatus Hydrogenedentota bacterium
GCCGGTGAACCGTAGCCTTATTGTGACGCTCCCGTTCGCTCTCTTTCGGGGAAAACATGTAGGCGTCCGAATCCCGCAGCATGAATGGGCGCAAGACCGCTTGCGCCTTGGGGCCGAATAGTATCATGCGGTCGCGGCCTTGCCACGCGGTCTTGTGGGTCACTGGGCGCGTTTGCCACGGGTCTGTTGACGTGTCAATGTCTGCGGGGCGTACGGAGAGGATCTCGCTTGGCCGCGCGCCCGTAAACAGGAGCAAGTCCACAATCGCCTGGACGGGCGAGGGCAATTGCTCCTTGGCGGCTTCAATGTGTTCGTGGGGGACTGGCCGCACGGGTTCCGTTTCGGGGGCCGCGGTCTTGCCACGACGCAAGGACGGAACGGTGCGCAGCGCCTCATGAACAGACGGGGGGCAAAGCTCTTCAGACACACACCACGCGGTAAAGCGCCTGACGTAGCTGACGGACCGGTTAATGCCCTTGCGGGACAGCTCGCCCTGTTGCACCAAACGGGCTTGAAAACTCTTCAAACGCTTGGGGCCAAGCTCGGTAAGCGGGAGCCGCCCAAAGAGTCCACACAAGCGCTGCAACGCGCGTTTCATGTGTTCGTGCTCATTAGACTCTGGGTAGTATCCCTCGAACGCCCTGAGAAAGCGATCGCTCGCCTCCACAATAGTAAGGGCGTCCTCTTTCGTTCGGGGCGTGACGGGGTTCCCATTTTCATACAGCGTCAAGGCTTCTGCGAAACGTTGGTGGGCTTCGGCGGGGTCTTTACCGAAATACACCATTTTGCCGTCGAAGCGTGCGTAGTACTGCTCACGGGCTTTGTGATAGGAGAGTTTTGGGGTCGCCATCGGGCGCGTCCTTTCTCTGCGTTGTGTACTGAGTACACAGTTTTGCAAAGATTTGGGCCGCGCCGCCGGATGGCGGGTAAGCAACGTAAGCCGTTGCCTCGGCGGGAGTTACGTATGGTGGGCCGCGGAGGATTCGAACCTCCGACCTTGTGATTAAGAGTCACCTGCTCTGCCAGCTGAGCTAGCGGCCCCCAAAAGAAAAATGGAGCGGGAGACGGGATTCGAACCCGCGACGTCAACCTTGGCAAGGTTGCACTCTACCACTGAGTTACTCCCGCTCAATCGTGGCCGCAATGTACCATAGCTTCCCCCGCCTTGTCAACTCCGCGAACCAAGCCACAACATGGGGCTAATCGTCTCGTATGGTTTTGGGGGCGGCGCCGTGTGGGCCGAAACCAATTCGTGGGGGATTTCGTCATCGCTCTCGCGGGTTACGAGGCCTCCGCGCCAACCGGCGGACACAGCCTGGGCTCTCAGGGGCGGATTTTGCCTCAGATGAGGCTCCGCAAAGCGGCCATGCCTCAAATAAGGCATGAGCCACAAGCCAAGAAATTCGCCAAGCGCTTCATGCATAAGGATTTACGAATGACAGAAAAGTTGGCACGGCCGTTGCTACTATTTAAGCATGAACGGCATGGCGACAACGAAACACCGGTTTGAACGAGAGAGTTCAGGTGACATCGGGGTTTCGGAACCAAGAGCCACGGCGCGTTCATCAATGGAGCCGCATCGGGCGCCTCGCGCGCCGGAGAGGCAGACAGTTGAATCGATAGCGGATAGCGCGGACGTTAACGCAATAGTCTTTATTTCTGCGTTTCATGGCTTTCCCAAGCCGCCGGAGACCCCCGCACCCGCAACACACCCCGAAAGCCCTGACCCCCCTCCTCCCCACTCTCAGGGCTGCCCCACTCACGCTCAGCGTGAACCCCGATCGAACCCTTGCCCGGGTCTCCGGCGGCATTGGGATACATTGTTTCTTCCTCCTCCTCAGCACAGGGCTGGGCTGGTGGCCGCTTCCCCCGAGGCGGTTTCACCACGCCCAGCCCGCCCTTGCCCCCGTCCGCGAGGGGAAGCGGTCCGCCGATTCAAGGATGGACGCGGTACACGCCGAAGTGTTACGCTTGGGCGGCGTCAGTGAATCGCAGTAAGGAGGAACACGCATGGCTGTTTCGGTCGATGTAATCCGTAGCAGAGTAGAAGCGGAGGCCGACTTTGTTGCCCGCCTTCGAGCGGAAATCGCTCAGGTGATCGTAGGGCAGCAATATATGATAGATAGGCTGTTGGCGGGGATCCTCGCCAACGGCCACATTCTTATTGAGGGCGTGCCGGGTTTGGCCAAGACGACCGCGGTCAAGACCCTGGCTCAAGCCATTGAATGCAGTTTCAGCCGGATCCAGTTCACTCCGGATCTGCTCCCCGCCGACCTCATCGGCACCCAAATCTACAATCCGCGCGACAGTTCCTTCACCACTCGGAAAGGCCCGATTTTCGGGCACATCATCTTGGCGGATGAAGTGAACCGCGCGCCGGCCAAGGTACAGAGCGCCTTGCTCGAGGCCATGCAGGAACGGCAAGTCACCATTGGCGACAAGAGCTATGCCTTGGAGGAGCCGTTCATGGTGCTGGCCACGCAGAATCCCATCGAGCAAGAGGGGACCTATCCCCTGCCCGAGGCGCAAGTCGATCGGTTCATGTTCAAGCTGAAGGTGAACTACCCCACACGGGCCGAGGAGCGCCAGATGATGGACCGGGTGGATCTGCTGCATGAGGCCTCGGTGAAGCCCGTTGTGACCCGGGAACAGATCTTGCGAGCCCGTGAACTCGTCAATCAGATCTACGTGGATGACAAGGCCAAGAATTACATCGTGGATTTGGTACAGGCCACCCGGAACCCCCAGGCGTTTGGATTGGATCTCGGGCATCTCATTGAGTACGGCGCGTCTCCCCGGGCCACGCTATACTTACACCAAGCCGCGCGCGCCTTGGCGTTTTTGCAGGGCGAAGGCAACGTGTTTCCCAATGACGTCAAACAGGTGGCGATGGATATCCTGCGCCATCGCGTGATCGTCACCTACGAGGCGGAAGCCGAGGAGTTGACCAGCGAGCATATTATCCGGCAGATCCTGGACAAAGTTCCCGTGCCATGATACCAAGCGAAATCATGAAACAGATCCGGCGAATTCAGATTCGCACTCGCCGGATGGTGAACGAAGTTCTAGCTGGACAATACGAGAGCGTATTCAAGGGTCAGGGCGTTGAGGTCCGGGAAGTGCGGGAATACGTCCCGGGCGATGATGTCCGGCTGCTTGATTGGAACGTGACGGCGCGCACCGGGGATCCGCATATCAAGGTGCTGGCGGAAGAACGGGAGCTGACGGTGCTGTTGGCGGTGGACGCCAGCGCCTCGGGTCAATTCGGCAGCGTGAACCGGTTCAAGACGGAGTTGGCCGCCGAGCTGTGCGCCGTGCTCGCGTTTTCGGCGGTACAGAATAATGATAAGGTCGGCCTGCTTATCTTCACGGATGACGTCGAGCTGTACGTCCCCCCCAAGAAGGGACGGCGTCACGTGCTCCGGGTCATTCGGGAAATCTTGTATTACACCCCCAAGGGCCGCAAGACCAATATCCCCGCCGCGCTCCATTTTCTCAACCGCGTCGCCAAACGGCGCGCCGTCGTGTTTCTGGTTTCCGATTTCATGGCCGAGGGATACGAATCCGCTCTGCGCCTTGCGAACACCCGCCATGACGTGGTAAGCGTTGTAGTGAGCGATCCTCGTGAGGAGACGCTGCCCCCGGTGGGACTTGTGTCGGCGCGGGACGCCGAGAGCGGCCAGGAAGTGCTGGTGAACACGGCGCGCAAGAGCGTGCGCGCGCGCTACGCCGAGGCGGCCCGAAAGCGCGCGGAAGTGCGGGACAAGGTGTTTCAAAGAACCAAGGTGGACGCCATCCGGGTTCGCACGGATGAGCCCTACGTGGGCGAACTGTACCGCTTCTTCCGGATGCGCGAACGGCGTTACAGTTAAGCAATGAACATCATGACCACACAGTCCGGCAACGAACGAGTCCCGGGAATGGACCCGGCGCGGGGCTGGTTCCGTCTTCTTGTGATAGCAACCGCGATAGGGCTATTCGGATTTGAAAATGCCGGCGCCGGGGCTGAACAGACGGGCGAAGTGTCGGTACGGGCCGAGGCTATTCCATCGGAAGGACCGTTTCACCGGCTCTTCACCTACACGATTACCGTCGAAGCGCCGGAAGGAACCGATGTAACCTTTCCGGAGCTGGCGGACCACGCCGGGGGGCTGGAAGTCTACCGGGACCTGAGCCGGGAAGAGGAACCCCTCGAGGATGGACGCGTCCGAATGACGGCCACGTTCGAGTTGGACGCCCCGGAAGTGGGCGAATACGCCATCGAACCGCCGCCGGTTACGCATGGGCCGGACGAAATCGAGGCCGGCGTGCCGCCGGTGGTCATCCTGGCGCGGGAACTGACCCCCGAGGAGCAGCAAGCCGTGATGCAGTTCGCGCCCAACGCGGGACCCGCCGCCCTCCCCCTCCCGTGGTGGCGGGACTGGCGAGTGTGGGCGCTCGGGACGGGCGCAGTGGCCGCGGCGGTCTTGCTGACTTGGCTGTGGGCGCGCCGGCGTGGCGCGCACCCCAGCCACGAGCCGCTGACTTCGTGGGACAAGGCTTTCAAGCAATTGGATGAGCTTGCAGGACGAAATCTCCCCGCTAGAGGCGATTTTAACCAGTACTACGTCGAGTTGTCCCGCATTCTCCGGGATTATCTCGCGCAACGTTTTGCCATTCACGCGCCCGAACAGACCACCCAGGAATTTCTTGAGGAAGCCTCGGCGAATGGCGTTCTGAATGAACAGCAGCAGCAGTTTCTCGCGGCGTTCCTGCGCCACAGCGACCGAGTCAAATTCGCACGCTTCCAGCCCCCGGCCGACGAAGCACGGCGCCATCTCGACGATATTCGAGGCTTTGTGAAGGAAACAATTCCTCGCGAGGAGCCGAGGCAAGAGGCGGCATGAGTCAAGTACATATACATGAGTGGTTAGGGCCATTCTACTTCAGTTCGCTTATCCACCCCTGGTTTCTGTTGTTGCTGCTGGGCGTGGGCGCGTTGCTCATGGCCGAGATAGCCGTGCGGGCGCCGGGCGTGATCCACGTATCCACGGGCGACGTGCTTGCGCGGGTGGCGGGGCCTCACCGCGATAAACTGCGTTTGATCCCGCCCATTCTGCGCGCGATTGGGTTGGGCCTGCTGGTGGTGGCGCTGGCGCGGCCCGTCAAGGGGTTGCAGCCTGTCCCGGAAAAGGCGGAAGTGATGGACATCATGCTGTGCCTGGACGTGTCGGGAAGCATGCATGCCCTGGATTTTTCCATTGACGGCCAGCGGCGGGACCGGCTCGAGGTTTCCAAGGAAGTGCTCCACCACTTCGTGGATAGCCGGCAGCAGATGATGGATCAGGGTTCGGTGGACCGGCTGGGGCTCATTCTGTTCGCCGGCATCGCGTGGACGACAAGTCCGCTCACGATGGACTACGACATCGTGCAACGGGAAATCGAGCGCACCTACATCGACTTGGAGGATCCCCGCAAACAGGGAACGGCGATTGGCTCGGCCATCGGATTGGCCGTGAGCCGCCTGCGCCATTCCGAGGCGGAAACGCGGGTCATTGTGTTGTTGACGGACGGACGGAACAACACGGGCGAACTTGACCCCATGACCGCGGCCCACCTCGCCAACGAATACGGCATCCGCATTTACGCCGTGGGCGCGGGCTCACGGGGCGAGGTGCTTATTCCGCAGCGGACCATGCTGGGAGAACGGCTGGTCCCCGTGCACATCCCCATCGACGACGAGTCGCTCACCGTCATCACGGAATTGACGGGCGGGCGGTACTACCGGGCCACGGATGCCGAATCGCTGCAACAAGCCTATGAAGAAATCAGCGGCCTTGAGCGGACGGAGATCGAGATTAGCGAATACTATCACACGGAGGAAGGATTTCCCCCGTATGCCGCCGCTGGTTTGACCATGTTGGCGGCCTCCATATTCACGCGCCGGTTGTGGTTTGAACCGATACCGTAGCGGACACGTACCGCCGGCATCTTGCCGGCGAGAAAACAAGACACTTAAGGGCGGCGACATCTCCCTAACCCCCTTCCAAGGGGGAATTGCTCGTACCGCCGGCATCTTGGCGGCAAAACGAGCAGCGGGAAAGGTGGTCAAACCACCCTGGAACCCTAGCCCAGCGGTTAGGGCCAAGGCAGCAAACACGTTCGTTACAACCAGGTAAGAAGTAGCACATGGATATCGCATTCGCGTTCCCAACGCACCAACTGCCCGTATGGGCGTTTATCATGGCCTCCTCCCTAGCCCTGATCTGGTTGGCCTTGCGCATTCTCGAAAGCTACCGGGGCGAACGGATCAACGAATTCGTTCAGGCCACGCTCGCTCCCCGGCTGCAAGTGGGAGCCGCCGCCCGCGCGCGCAAGCCGCTGGGCTGGTTCACGTTGGCGGGATTCGCCTTTCTGGCGCTCGCCTTGGCGCAACCCCATTGGGGCGAGTCCAGGGTCGACGTGCAACGGCGTAGCCGCGACATACTGATTGTGCTCGACATCTCGCCGAGCATGCTCGCCGAGGATGTGCCCCCCAACCGCCTTGAAATGGCCCGGCGCAAGGCGCTCATGCTGATGGACCGCTTTCCGGGCGACCGCTTTGGATTCATCGCGGTGGCGGGCGGCGCGGAGGTTTTGAGCCCGCTAACCCAGGACCACGGCTTCGCCCGCGCCGTGCTAAGGTCGATCGACTCTGGGATCATCGGGTTCACCGGCACGGATATCGAGGCCGGATTGAACAAGGCGGCTGAAACTTTTCGTGCGGAAGCAGAGCGTACAGGCCCCCACACCCGCCACAGCCGGGCCGTGGTGATCTTTTCCGATGGCGAGGAAGTCACGGGAAACATGGTGGACGCCGCCCGGAACCTCTCGGAGTTGGCGGCCGTCTATACCGTGGGAATCGGCACGACGCGAGGCGCCACCGTCCAAGCGCCGCAATGGCTGCGCCGTCATTTGCCTCCCGGCGCGCCGCTTACCCATCATACCCGGCTCGAAGAGGGCGGGCTCATTCAGGCCGCCAATGCGGGCGGCGGAGCGTATATCCGCGGCGGTCACGATGGTTGGGACCTCGATCAGTTGGAAGGCGCGCTCACCAGCCACGCGGCCCGCGTGCTGAGCGATAATCAGCGGATCGAGAAGGTAAACCGGTATCAGTGGCCACTGGGGTTGGGCCTGCTGTGTTTTGCCGCCGAGGGCTTCTGGCTGGTCTTGATGCCTCGGTTCCGGCAACGCCATTTGGCCCGTGAGAGCGCCGCGCCAGAAGGTGGTAACGAATATGCCTAGGCTAACGTGGCTCATACTCGTCCTTGTGCTTGGCGGGATGCACGCCGCGGGAGCCGCTTCGTTGCGCGAACAGATTGAACGCGGCAACGAGCTGCTCGAACAGGGCGATGCCCAAGCCGCGCTGGAGCTGTACCAGTTGCTCCAGGTCGAGGAGCCGTCCTCCGGCGTGTTGCGGTACAATATGGGATGTGCGAAAGTTTCGCTTGGCAAGGAGGCGTTGCAGGCGGGACGGCTGGACGAGGCCTTCGAGCACTTTGAGGGCGCTCTAGAGATTTTCGGGAACCTTCCGGACAGCGCGGATGCCGAATTAAGGCGGAATGCCGAATACAACCGGGTGAACACCGCTGGCAGGCAAGCCCGGGAAACCGCGCGCGCCGCCCCGTACGAGGACGCCCTGGAGGCCGTCGACCAGAGTATCCGCGGTTACGAGGAATTTCTCGCGCGGTATCCGGATCACGAAGCGGCTCAACACAACCTCGATCACATGCGGTATCTCCGAAAAACCTTGTTGGACGATCCCCCTCCAGAAGAGCCGCAACCCGAGGAGGACGAATCCGAGGGCGATGATCCCGAGGAGGGGGAAGGCGAGGAGTCCGAGCCCGAGGACGGCGAGGAAGGCGAAGACGGCGAAGAGCAACCGGAACCCGGAGATGGCGAAGAGGACCAGGATGCCGGGGAGGGCGAGGCGCCCGCCGAACCCGAGCCGGACCCCGAAGAGATGGACGCCCCCGAGGCCCCGGAGACGCGTCAGAATATTGAAGCCATTCTTCAGGCCCTGGAAGACGAGGACAACCGTGAGCAGCGCGAGATGCTCCGGGAACACGGCGGACCTCGGATACGGATGGAGTGGTGGTAGATATGCGTACCGGATTTCTACTGATAGCAGCGTTGAGCGTCTCGCTGGCGCAGGCCGAGGACCCTCCTTACTTGCGCATGAGCGTGGAACAGGACACCGTGGAGCAGAACACGCCGTTCCTGATAGTTCTCGAAGCGTGCGGCGGTTCGCTCAGCGAACCCACCCTGCCCGAGGTGGAGGGCCTTGTCTTTGATCGCCGTTACACGGGCGGGGCCGACCACGTGCGTTTCGGCATGGGAGACAAGCCGCTGCACACCAAGGTCCGGAGCTATAGCGCGATCGCCCGGCAACCCGGCGTCCTGACTATTCCGCCAGCCAGAGCCGAGATCGATGGACAGAGCATCGAATCCAACTCCATCGAGATTACCGTGCTTCCCAGCCCCGGAGGCGATTCCCCCATATCGATTCGCCCCACGCCCGCTCAGCCTCTGCCTAGACGGGACGAATTGTCCGGCCAGGACCGGATTCGCCCCGCGCGCGAACGGGATGGAGAACGTCCCTTGGGATGGGATGACCTTGTGTTCGCCACGAGCAGGGTAAACAAGAAGAGCGTGTACGAGGGCGAGTTGGTGGAACTTGAACTGTCTCTCTGGCGGCTTCTGGACCGGAATGTCTCGATTTCGTCCGGCCCCGGCGCCCGGCACGATTATCCGTCCACCGAAGGATTTTTCGCCACGGACTTCCGAACCGGCCGGGATGACCGCGAGGTGGACGGCTGGCCCTATGAGCTTAACCAGTACTATCAAACGCTTTATCCCATTCAAAGCGGCGTTCTGACCATTGGGCCATGGCGCTGGGAAGGCATGGCGCGCGCGACGACGCAAGCCGGCTTCCAACGGCGCGATATAAGGCTTGAAACCGCCCCCATCGAGGTGGAGGTCAAGCCGCTGCCTCCGGGAGCGCCGAGCGGATTCAGCGGCGCGGTGGGTCGATTCGATATCGCGCTGGAAGAGCGCCCCACACAGACCGAGCAAGGCCTGCCCTTTGAGGTGACGATCGTCATTGAGGGAGAAGGCAACCCAAACGCCATGGGAATGCCGTATGTGCCCCGGCTCCAAGGCGCGCATATCGTGGACACGGATCAACGTTTCAGCTTGCAGGATCCGGACCAGGGCGTGGCGCGCAAGGAAATCACGTACAGCGTGGCCCCGGAAGCCGGCGGCCGGCTGCGCTTTCCCCCGATTGCGTACTCCTACTTCGATCCGGTCCGGGAGGACTACGTCACCAAGACCACCAGCGCTTTCGATGTGGAGGTCAGCCCGAGACACGTCGCACGGGAAGAACGGGTCCGAGTGGACGAGCAGACCGTGGCCCAACGCTGGCGCGATGCCGGTGTCGAGGGTGAACTCACGCCCCTCGCCGCCAATCCCGGCGGGCTGCGGCCCCGAAGCAAGCTGGCCTTGCGGGCCGGAGGAGCCGCGGCGGCCCCCGTGGCCGGATTCGCCCTGCTGGGCCTTTATCTCCGGCGGCGGCGCAATGGCGCGTCGAGCGGCCGCGCCCGGCTTCGCACCGCGGCCGCCGAGGCGAAGCGCCGGCTCGAGTTGGCGGCATCGTCCACCGAGCCCGCGGAAGTGCTGCATCGCGCGGTGTCCACGTATGTGGCTGATGTCTTTGACCTTCCAGCAGGCAGCACGACCTCGGGCGATGTGGAGGAGTTCCTGGCCAACCAAAGCCTTGATGAAACGGTTCGGGAGAATCTCATTCGCATCATGCGCGTTTGTGAGCGCGTGCGGTATGGCGGGGCTTGGCTCAACCGGCAAGAAATCGCGGCCCTTAGCGATGCGGCCCGTCACGCCATGGACGCATTGGAAGCCGGCGAGGAACGTAACCTGAGGCGCTGCTCATGAACACGGCGGCCGCCCTTATCCTACTTCTCACGCTAACCCTCTGCGGCGCGCCCGCTTCGGCGGCGCAAACGGCTCATGACGCGGCGTTCGCCCGCGGCGTGGAAGCCTATGAAGCCGGAGAGTACGCCGCGGCGGCCCAACAGTTCCAGCAGTTGGTGGCGGAGGGGGTTCACGAGGCGCCGGTGTTTTATAACTTGGCTCACGCTTACCACCAACAGGGGCGGCTAGGACCCGCGATAGCCAATTACGAACGGGCGTTACAGCGCAATCCCCATTTTACGCAAGCGCGGCGCAGCCTCGAACACGCCCTGGCGCAAACCGAGCGGGGCTTGGCCCCCGCCGAGCCCCAGGAATGGCGCCAGCTCCTGCTAACAGCCCAGTCACGCTTCGACCCCGACACCCCCGTCTGGTTGGCCGTGGGATTTTGGACCGTCTTCTGGGGCGCATTGGCGGTGCGCATCTGGCGGCCCAAGCGGTACGCCACGAGAATGGCGGCGGCAGCGCTTGTCTGCGCTGTCTTGTTCGCCGCCATGGCGTGGGCGCGCCACCAGCCGCCTCAGGTCGCGGTGGCCAGC
>SKRY01000158.1 GCA_007118235.1 Candidatus Hydrogenedentota bacterium
CGGACCTCATTGAGGCGGCGTGGCGCCGGGGCGCCCGTTTCGAGAGCTGGGGCGAGCAAGTGAACCTGGGGGTTTGGCGCGAGGCCATCGAGGCCGTGAACTATGACGTGGCGGACGCGTTCCGCGAACGCGACGTAACCGAGCGGCTGCCGTGGGACCACATCGACATACTCATCCCCAAGGAATGGCTCCAAGCCGATTGGGCGCGCGCACACGAACTCAAGTACGCGCCGGATTGCCGCCAAGGCAAGTGCCACCTCTGCGGGGTCATCTACCGCGAACGGGAGTTGTGCCGCCACATGATGAAGAACCAGAAACAGGGCCGGAAAGAAGAAGCGGACCTAGTCACTACTCCCGCGCCGCAACCGCCCGAACCCGAGCCCGTCCAACGGCTATGGCTGCGCATTGGCCGGAGCGGGGAAGCGCGCTTCCTCTCGCATCTGGAGCTGGTCAACGCTTGGATCCGCGCCCTGCGCCGCGCCAAGGCGCCCCTTTCCTACTCCCAAGGCTTTCACGCCCACCCCAAGGTGAAGTTCGCCACGGCGCCTCCCGTCGGCGAGGAATCCATGGGCGATTACATGGACATTGTCCTCAAGGAACGGGTCGATCCGGATGAGTTGCTGAAGCGGCTTCAGGCTACTCTGCCCCAGGGTTTCTTCGCCTACAACGCAAAGGAAGTCCCCCTCAAGGCGCCCTCGCTCATGAGCAGCGCGCGCGGCTTTGCCTACACGTTCGAGGCAACTGCGGATCCGGATGCGCTCGAGAAGCGCATCGAGGCGCTTCTAAGCCAGGACGCCATCGAGGTCGAGCGCAAGGCGAAACAGGCCAAGAAAAAGAAGCGCCACCGCCACAACAAGCAGTACCGTCCCGAAAGCGGCATGGTGAAAGTCGATGTCCGCCCCATGATCCGCGACATCCGCCTGACCAAACGCGAGGGCGATCAGGTCACGGTGGACGTGGACACCATCGTGCAGGAGAGCGGCGCGTGCGTGCGCGCGGTGGAGCTGCTGCGCCTGCTCGAACTTGACCCCGTCACCGCCCGTGTCATCAAGCGGGACACGTTCCTGGACGAAGCTGTCTTGACCGCCTTCGCACCCGCTGGCGTATAGCATTCCCTCTTTCCGGCAGCCGTGCATTAGAGCCGGCGGGATCGGTATCATGTGCTCCAACGTTTTTGGGCTTATGGAAACCAAATAACGGAGGAGACTAGTCATGAGATATTGCCTGCTGGCGGTGCTCGCCGTGCTTGCTGGATTGAAGGGAAGCGCCGGAGAAGAGTTCCTAATCGCGGAAGACGGGGAAAGCCCGTATGTGATTGTGTACGCGGCGGAAGCCCCGCCTGTCGTGGAGACGGCGGCGGAGGATCTTCAGTATCACCTCGAGGAAATGACCGGCGCGCGCTTGCCCATCCAGACAGATGAGGAGCCGTTGCCACAGCGGGCCATCCTACTGGGGAACAACCGTTTCCTTGACGAACTGGGCGTTCAGCCGGAGTGGGATCCGCTCGGCGATGAAGGTTACCATATCCAAACGGTCGAGCCGCATCTTGTCATTGTGGGCGGACCCGTGCGGGGCACGGCCTACGGCGTCTATGGACTATTGGACGACCATTGGGGATGCCGCTGGCTCACGATCGAAGTCAGCCATGTGCCTGAACGGGAACGGCTCGAATTGCCGGACATCGACGAGACGGTGGTTCCCCCGCTGATGTACCGGGAATCGTTTTGGGTGGAGGCCAGCGACCCCATGTGGAACCTGAGAAACCGCCTAAACGGCGCCTGGATCACCAGTCCGCGGGAGGAGCACGGCGGCGGGTTCTATTACGACGGCGTCCACACCTTTTTTCCCTTCGTGCCGCCGGGGGAATACTTCGACGATCATCCCGAGTACTACTCCTTGATTGACGGAGAGCGCCGATGGGAGCACGCCCAGCTCTGTCTGACCAACGAGGATGTGCTCGAGATCGTGGTCGAACAGGTGCGCCAACGGTTCGAGGCGGTCCCGGATGCCGAGGTGGTGAGTGTGTCCCAAAACGACTGGCGTAACCCGTGCCAGTGCGATCCCTGCCAAGCAATTGCCGGAGAAGAAGGCAGCGAAGCCGGTCCCTTGCTTCATTTTGTCAACCAAGTGGCGGACGCCATCCGCGATGACTATCCGGATCGCTATGTGGGCACGCTTGCCTATCAATACACTCGGACGCCCCCGGAAAACATCGTTCCCCGCGACAACGTGGCCATCCGGCTGTGCAGCATCGAGTGCTGCTTCAGCCATACGCTGGAAGAGTGCGACGCGGGCCAGAACGAGGCCTTCGCCGAAGACATCCCGGGATGGCAAGAGCTAACGGACAACCTGTTCATCTGGGATTACACCACGAATTTCGCCCATTACCATCAGCCGCATCCCAATCTGCGTTCGTTGCGCCCCAATATTCAGTTTTTCGAGGAACACGATGTCCGGGGCGTTTTCGAACAAGGCAATTACAACGGCGCCGGCCACGGCGAGATGGCGCCGCTTCGCAACTATTTGCTGGCGCGGTTCCTCTGGGATCCCGAGCGGGAGTATGAGACGGCGCTAACCGAATTTCTTGATCTGTACTATGGCGACGCCGCGCCGCACGTCGGGGAGCACATCGAATTCACCCACGATCGCGCCGAAGAAGGCAACCACCACTTCTACTTCAATGCGCCCCCGCCGCTGGACGAGTACTTCCGAGGTGATTTCGTGGAGCAGGCCCACGCCCTGTTTGACGAGGCCGAGGCTGC
>SKRY01000194.1 GCA_007118235.1 Candidatus Hydrogenedentota bacterium
AACGTGGCGTTGCGCGCCGGGGAGAAGATCGAGTGGGACGGCGAGAAGGTGACCAACATCGAGTCGGCTAACGAGTTCCTGCACCGCGAGTACCGCGATGGTTGGAGCCTAACCTATTAGAGACGTGGACTGCACAGTGGTCCTTAACGCATTGCGGAGATTGAATTAATGAAGCACCTATTTACACGCCGCCGCTTTCTGGCGGGGGCCGGCGCGGCGTTAACAGCCGCGAACGCGGCCATGATTGCGGGATCCAGGGCGCTTCCCTGGCGGAGAGGCGGCTTCCGGGCGGCTCATGCCTACAGTGGCCCCACCAATCCCTACGAAGGCCTCGAAATGCCCGAGAACATGGTCCTGAGCCAAGATGGCAAGGGAACCGTGGGTTTCAAGGACACGGAGAAGCTCCCCTGGGCGCCCGAGTGGCACAAACACGACCCCGACCGGCCGTGGCCGCCCATTGTGACGCCGGGCGAACCGTGCTGTCCGGATAACCCCGCGTTTGGTCCGCCGGAGGACGCCATCGTGCTGTTCGGGGGGACGGATACGGACATGTGGGAACCCAACGAGTGGATCATCGAGGATGGCGAACTGGTCGCCAATGAGCACAATCTTGTTACCCGCGACCCCTATGGCGACTGCCAGTTGCACGTCGAGTGGTCCGTTCCCGATCCACCGAGCGCGGAACGTCCCGGCAATCAGGGCAACAGCGGCGTGCGGCTCATGAGCCGGTACGAGATTCAGATCTATGACACGTACAACCTGCGCAGCTATCCCGATGGCATCGCGGGGGCGGTCTACGGCGAAACGCCGCCCATGGTGCATCCCATGCGGCCGCCAGGCCAGTGGAATGAGTTCGATATCTTCTTCACGGCGCCCGTGTTCGACGGAGACGAGGTGGCGAAACCGGGCACGTTGACGTTGCTCTTCAACGGCATGTTGGCCCATTACAACACGGTGATTCATGGGGCGGTGTCGTACCGTTCCATCGCCTCGTACCAACCCCATGAGCCGAAGGAGCCGTTCTTCCTTGAATACCATGGCAATCCGGTGCGGTTCCGCAACATCTGGATCCGGCCGATGGATGATTTGTGGGAGCATGTTCCGCCCGTGGCGTGAAAGCGGGCATATCCCGGGAAGTAGGGAGTGGGTGAGTCACGAATGGGGGGACAGCCGTCTCCCCTTGAATACGTAATGACACACGTTGTTAGAAAGTGGAGGCATGCATGAGACACAATGTTGCGCGCCGTGACTTCTTGGGAAGCGCGGCATTGACGGCAGTCCCTTCGGAGTCGGGAAACGCCCAAGAGCGGCCCAACATTCTCTGGCTGACCTGCGAGGACATCGGACCGCATCTCGGATGTTATGGCGACGAGTACGCCTACACGCCAAATCTCGACGCGTTCGCGGAACGGGCGCTGCGGTATGACGTGTGCTGGTCGGACGCGCCGGTGTGTTCCGCCGCGCGGACTACGCTCATTACCGGCGTTTATCCGCCAAGTTTCGGCGGGCAGCATCATCGATCCATGGTGGGGCCGCCGGATTTCATGCGCATGTATCCCCAGTTCATGCGGGAGGCCGGTTATTACTGCACGAACAACGCGAAAGAAGACTACAATGTGCGCAAGCCCGGCGACGTTTGGGATGCCTCCTCGGGCCAGGCGCACTACCGGGACCGGGAGGAAGGCCAGTCCTTCTTCGCCGTGTTCAACGACACGCAGAGCCATGAAAGCCGCATCCGGAACCGCACGGCTCTGCCCCATCACGATCCCGCTGAGGCCCCACTCCCACCGTATTATCCCGACACACCCGAGGTCCGGCGCGATTGGGCCCAATACTATCATTCGATTACGCAAATGGACGAATGGTTTGGCGAGAAGCTTGCGGAACTCGAAGACGAGGGGCTGATGGAAGACACCATCATCTTCTTCTACGGCGACCATGGCTCGGGCATGCCGCGCCACAAGCGCTATCCCACCAACGCGGGTTACCATGTGCCGTTCCTCGTGTATGTCCCCGAGAAGTACCGGCATCTGGGGCCGGCGGACTACGCGCCCGTCGGATCAACCCGGCGGCCGGTGGGGTTTGTGGACATGGCTCCCACGCTGTTGAGTCTCGCGGACATCGAGCCGCCGGAGTGGATGCAGGGCCGCGCCTTCATGGGATCTCACGAAGCCGAGCCGCGCGAGCACCTCTTCGGTTTCCGGAGCCGCATGGACGAGCGATACGACATGAGCCGGTCCGTGCGCAATGATCGGTACGTGTACGTGCGGAATTACTTGCCGCACCGGCCGCATGGCCAGTATCTCTCCTATATGTTCATCACCGAGACCGCCCAGGTCTGGCGCGATCTTTACCACGAAGGTGAATTGGAACCGCCCCAGACCAGTTTCTGGGAGCCGAAACCGGCCGAGGAACTCTTCGATCTCGAGAACGATCCCCACGAAATAAACAATCTCGTGGACTCGGAGGCGCATCAAGCCGTTTTGAACGAATTGCGCCGGGCCCATCGCGATCACATGTTGGCCACGCGCGACGCCGGCTTTCTCCCGGAGGCCGAGATGCACCGCCGCGCGAAGGGTTCCTCTGCCCCGGTGTGGGAACTCGAGGAGGGGACCACCATCCACGAGATGGCTCACGACCCAGAGCGCTATCCGCTCGAACGCATCCTGGCCACGGCGGAGTTAGCGGCGAGCCGTTCCTTCGAGGCCGTGCCGCACCTTCGGCTCGCGCTGCAAGACGCAGACCCCGCCATCCGGTACT
>SKRY01000455.1 GCA_007118235.1 Candidatus Hydrogenedentota bacterium
GACTGATAAGAATGATCCAAACGGAGATTAATCATCCTTGTAAACCTCTTTTACAAGTTCGTAGTCCCCATCCGGAAGGGAATCAAAATATCCTTTTATTGTTTCGCTGGTACAATTTATAATCCCATTTACTGTTATTTCGCATGAGGTTTTAGTGTACTGCATTTTACCAATAAGATGACTTTTCGAAGGATGCTTTATTGCTCCGCCTAGAAATTTATAATGTCGTGTTTGTAAAATATAATCTTCATCTATGCTCACTAACTGGTTCCATTGATCAACGTGAGAACCTGCAACTTGCTTGCAAGAAAGCATCTCTCCTTCATTGTCATAAATTATTAGAAAAATATTCTTAGATATTGGAAAAGGCTCACCATCTCCATAATAATCATCGATGTAATCAGTTGAAATTATAAATAGAAATATATTCTCGAGTGACGGGAGATGAAACAATGCCCGTATGTAAGAAACAGAATCAGCATGTATTATTTCCTTTGGGATATAATCGTAAAGCTCAGAAGGGATTATATTGAATTTATCTTCTCCATAAATTGGCTTACCCAGACGTCCAATGTCGGAGCGATTCCAATCAATAGGTAGTGAATGTGGTTGGAATAATTTTCGGAACTCCTCAAATTTATTTTCATCAGTAGTTGACGATTTACACGCCAGGCAACTAAATGATAAAAAACCAAAATAGGTGAGTAGAACCAATGTTTTAAGTTTTGTTTTCATCTGTTCCTCCTTACTGAAATAACTTTATAGGTAAAATCATCGCTGTATTCTGTCGGTCCAATTAACGACCCTTGCCTAACATTCAGACGATTGTTTAGAGATGTACCTGATTCTAGCCACTTTGTACCAGGTTCAAAAAAACGAAAAGAGGTAGTTTGTCCGGTACGTAGATTGGTTGTTCTTGATGATATTGCAACCCAATGGACCCCCCTGTTGCTTCCTTGACCAGTTGTCACGTCAATTCTGTCTACGTGTACACGTGCCGACCTTCCTAGGTTTACTTGCCTATCCAAATATTCAATTCCTTCAGCAATATCAGTAATGTTTTGATCAGGAGTGTTGTAGGATTCAGCACCACTTGCTCTAACCATAATGCCGCTATGTGGAAAACAATCTCCAAGCTCAGGATTATTAATTTGAGAAGACCAATCTCCTTCACCCAAAACATTTTCTACCATTGTCTCAGGAGTATTCTGATTAAATGTAATACTAACTCCATCCCCTATATCCAAGGTATAACTCTCTCCGATATTTGTGTAAATATCACCATTATCGAAAGTATACGTTTCATCAGAACTGTCTCGCCATAAAACTGCACCAGTTTCGTCATGTCTATACCAGTCTCTCCCATCAGGGTCAATCATTAATATCGGATTATTGCCAACATAGGCATAAGGTGATACAGATAAGTAATTCTCAGCATGCGGGTCAACAACGTGCCACCTAGCAATTTCGGGATCATAAAATCGGAAGCCGTAATCGTACCAATTTACGCATTATTTTGATGTTTCCCGGGCTGCTTGCCTGCACCTAAATACCATTCAAAGAACGACCTTCTATACCAAAAATAGAATTTTTTCCTTTAATTGAGCACTTATTTTGTAGTTTTTTCAGTTAAAAAGGCCTCAGATAAAAGAAAAAGTTTATACCGGAACCCCATTAGGATCCGGCCTTGACTGCAGATATTGAAGGTTTTGCTTTTATTAAGAGGGTTTAAGGTTTGACAGATGTATTGAAGTTGGAAGGCTGAATATTCTTTACTTTTCCCTTTTAATTTTTGAAGGATGTTGACTGGTATTGAAGACATTAATGATATTCACATAATCATCTGTTACCTCATAAATAATCTTGTACCGCCACTTGGATACCGAACGGTAGTTTTTCTGTTCATTAGCCAGGTATTCTTCTCTGGAGTATTTTTCCGGGAAGTGGCCTAAGCTACCTCCTAGTTGAATCAAGGACTTCTTAACATATCTGGCTGCACTTTCAGAGTCTTCAGCAATATAGCTGTAGATGGCATCAAGCCTCTGCTTAGCTTTCGGAGACCATCGAACAGGAATTATTTTCCTTACCAATTTTCCACATCTTTTTCCAGGTCTTCCTGGGTGGTGTAATTCCCTGACTTAACTTGTGCCGAAGCTTCTCTGGCTTCTTCTATAAGGGTCTCCTTTGTTATAGGGGTGCCATCGGCCTCATATCCAACAACTATAACTTCTTCATCTTCATAACTCTTAGCCAAAGCATAAACCATTTTCAGGAACCTGTTGTCCGCTTTCTCAATGTAGCTGTGAAGCTCTTTTTTTAATGCTGCCGTGTTCATGATTTACTGTACCATTGTTTATGCAAATTTAACGATTATTATTCATTTTTAGTTTAACCTAAGGGATGATATTTATTAATCCGCTCTTACTGCTTATTCAGGTCATTGAGCTGATACTGATACCTCTCAGTCGAACTCACATACTTATGTCCTGACATTTATTGAACCTGCCTGAGATTGTAGTTTTCAGCTACCAGGTAATCTAACTTGCCCGGTCTTGCCTGAGATTTTTTATCCTACAAAAAACGCGTAAAAGACCTCTGCCTGATGTTAAAATTAAACCGGGTATCTGAAAAGCATCAAAACCCGCATTTTCTGTGCGGGTTTTGGGGTTCGTAAGACTGCCTTTGTAGCTGTAATGGCTGTAGATATAGCGACTCTGGGAGCAAGCATGTAATTTGACTGATAAGAATGATCCAAA
>SKRY01000110.1 GCA_007118235.1 Candidatus Hydrogenedentota bacterium
ACTGGTTACAAAACATCGTGATATGACTCCTTTCAAATTGGCCATCGGGCAGATTGATCCGAATATTGATGTGGAAATCTGGCCGGCGGTCAAGAACCCACACCGTGTGCAATTTGCCGTGGCATGGCGACATCCGAAAAATGTTTTTTCGGAGTATCCTAATTTAAAAGCAATCTCCTCGCTTGGTGCAGGTGTTGATCATCTGATGCAGGACGAAACCATTCCTGATGATGTAAAAATCACACGCGTCGTCACTCCCTCCCTCTCCGATCAGATGAGTGACTATATTTTAACGGCAGTTCTGAACCTTTTCCGATATACAAGAACCTATTTTGAACAGCAGAAAAAAGCCGAATGGAATGTTCATCCGTTCTTAAATAAAGATCAGGTTTCTGTCGGTGTGATGGGGCTTGGTGAGCTCGGGCGTGCAGCAGCAGAAAGACTGAAGAATAATGGATTTTCTGTGAAAGGATGGTCTCGAACTAAAAAGGCCTTGGATGGAGTTGAGGCTTTTTCGAAAAATGAACTCTCCGGTTTTCTGAACAGTACAAATATTCTGGTTAATCTTTTGCCACTTACAAAAAAGACAGAGGGAATTTTGGATCTTGGTCTTTTCAAGCAGTTACATCAACCCGCTTTTTTGATCAATGCCGCCCGTGGTGAACACCTGGTTGAGGAAGATCTGATTTATGCACTTGATAAAAATCTTCTCCAACATGCTGTTTTGGATGTTTTTTCAGAAGAACCACTGCCCGGTTCTCATCCGTTTTGGGGGCGGAAAAGGATTACAATTACGCCGCATGTTGCATCCATCACTGACCCCACAGAAGCTGCGGAATTACTTGTTGAGAACTACAAACGTTCACTTTCGGGAATGGGTTTATTGTATGAGGTGGATAGAGGAAAAGAATATTAACTCAATCATTGATTGATTAGAGCAGCCCGGTAACCTATAATACATATAATACATAGTGCAAGGTAAAAGTCATGCGTCACTATGGCACTCCCTCAACTTGTTTGATATTGAATTCGATTACCATCTATAATTCATTTGACCAGCATGATTAAACAATGTTTATGACCCGTTATCTGTTAATAATAATTTTTAGCATCACGATCGGCTGCCTCGGCCCGGTTAAAGAACTCTATCCCGAAGATGAGGCGGAGCGGCCGGTGCCCGTGTATGTGGTAAGCCATGGCTGGCATGTGGGTATTGCCATTGAGCAGGATTACATCAAACACCTCTTGCCGGAGCATCCCGAAATGCCCGAGGCCAGGATCCTGAAATTCGGCTGGGGCGATAACCGGTACTATACCGACAGTGAAGCCGGTTTTGGGCTGATGATGCGTGCCGCCCTGCTGCCAACGCGAAGTGTAATTCATGTTGTAGGAATGGATATCCCGATTGAGAATTATTTTGGTGCCAGCAGCATCGTACGCGTGCAGGTTACTGAGGAAGGAGCTGAAGAGCTTGGCAATTTTATTGCCGATCGGTTTCGGCCTGATCGCGACGGTAACGTTCAGGTTGCAAGCGAAGGTTTATATGGAAACAGCAAATTTTACAAAGCAAATGGTTTGTATTATGTGCCTAAAACCTCCAACACCTGGACCGCCCGGGCACTCCGCCGGACAGGCTTTCCCATCACGCCATTTTATGCGGTTACCTCTGGCAATGTGATACAACAAGCGAGGAAGGACGGAGAGTTGATTCGTTAATTGGTTTTCTTGGCAAAGAAAGTCCCCGGAACAACAACCAACGCCCACTGTCATTTTGAGGCTGTACTACATGTCATCAAAAAGATTCCTGATTTATTCTCGTTTTATGATTTAGTACATTGCTGAAGATAAATGACATCTTACTATTACTTTTTATGAATTACAGCCTATGGGTACAAAAATGAAACAAAAAAAAGAGGCCAAAAAGACACCAAAAGCGGTGGGTATGTGGAAAAACCGCTGGCCGAAAGAGGTGTCATCTCAGGAGATTGCCCGTGAAATTCGCAAGGAGCAATGGAAGCGAAGCTGATTGACACCAATATTTTTATCGATATTTTTCGGGGAAATGAAACCTATCACAAAAAGCTTTCTGACATTAACGGCCACATTAACGATGTTATCTACATAGAACTGATTCAAGGCGGACGTTTGAATAAATCGGAATTAAGAGAGATTAAAAAATATATTCGCCCTTTCAGGAGATTACACATTTCTCAACAAATTAGCATAACCGCTGTAACATTGGTGGAACAATATGGCGCCGGACACGGATTGATGCTTGCGGATGCACTCATTGCATCAACAGCCCTGGTGTGGGGGATGCCACTGGTAACACTCAATACAAAGGATTTTAATTTTATTGAAGGGCTTCATGCAGATCTTCTTTGATTGATACCATGAAAACGGATTTGTATCCGTTATTGTGAGGGTTTCTTTTCAAAGTAAGTCCCCAGCACGAGGAGATCCTTCGGCTTCATTCGTCGCTTCGCTCCTCATTTCGCTCAGGATGACAGGGCCGGGCGGGGGTTAAGAACCGGCGTATCCGGTAATTATGCACAGCAAGGTTACTACATACGCCGGTTCGCTATTACTACCAACGCCATTGTCATCCTGAGTCCCGATGCAAAACAATCGGGATGAACGGATGTTAACAAATACGCACCGAAGGATCTCATAGTTCTGGGGCTGTATTTGTTAAAGAGAGGGGTTATTCAATGTATGTTCTCAGTGCGGGAATTATTCAATAAGAA
>SKRY01000456.1 GCA_007118235.1 Candidatus Hydrogenedentota bacterium
ATGCAATCAATCTTCGGGCGGCCACAAAGGAACAACACATCCGAGCGTTTGATCCAACCTCGTTTCGGAACCGGGAAATCGCCACTGGGGAGCACTGTTTTGCATGTACGGCGGGATGCGGCTCATCGTGCGGCGGCGCCATCGCCTAACCTGTGATACGGTGGCATCCCCCAAAAAAGGCGGGCGAAGATGGAATGTGAAAAGTTACGGCGGCACGAAGCCCGGACGTACGTGATTACCGGCGCGACCGATGGCATCGGCTTAGCGCTGGCCCGGCGGTTGCAGACGACCTGCGGCCGCCTCGTGCTCGTTGGGCGGCGGCCGCCGGAAGTCTTGCGGGATGCCGGCTTCGAGGATGCGTTGTACTGCACGGTTGATCTGGCCCAACCCAACTGCGCCGAAACGGTGGAGGCCTTTCTCGAGCAACATGGCGCCGGCGCCATTCACAAGCTCATTCACAACGCGGGCGCGGGCTACTTTGGCGGTATCCCAGAGCAGTCCCTGGAAAGCATTGCGGAACTCGTCCAAACGAACCTCCAGGCCCCCATCGGGCTCACGTGGACGCTGCTGCCCAGATTGGAGCGTGTGCGGGGACGGGTCTGCTTCGTCAGCTCCGTCGCCGCGGCGCTCCCCATGGCCCAGTACGCGGTATACGTCGCGACGAAAGCCGCTCTCGAAGGGTTCGCCCGCAATCTGCGGATAGAGAGCCGGGGCCGCGTCGGTGTCCAAGTGGTGCGGCCCGGCGCGACCCGCACGGGAATGCACGCAAAAGCAGGCATGTCCCAAGCGGATACGAACTGGGAACGCTTTGCGCCAGCCGAACGGGTAGCTGCTCAACTGGAACGCGCGCTCGACACTCCTAGGAAGGCCGTGACACTTGGAGCCAGCAACAAAGTTGTTTCCATGGCCGGGCGAGCATTTCCGGGGATCATTGAGGCGGGCATGCGGCGCCGAAGCAAGGCGCCTTCCACCTTTGAGAGGGATCGAGAGGCCCGGCCGCGTTGTTTCATTACCGGCGCGGCGGACGGCATTGGCCGCGCGATGGCCCTGCGTTTTGCAAGATCCGGCTACGATATTGTCGCCGTCGACAACGATCCCGTGAAATCCGCCGCGACCGCGGAGGAGATTCAACAGGCCGGCGCGAAGTCGGAATTCCACACGGAAGACTTGTCCGATCCCGCCGCAACCGAACGCGCCGTGGAAGCGGTGCGGGCGGGCGGTCCAGTAAATCTCGTGGTTCACAACGCGGGAATTAACGCGGTTGGGCGGTTTGGCGTCCTCCCCCTGGAGGATCAAAAGGCGGTGATCGCCGTGAATCTGCAAGCGCCGCTCTTGCTGACAGCCGGCTTGCTTCATGCGGGGTTGCTTCGTGACGACGCACGCTTTGTTTTCATGGCCTCCCTCTCGTGCTACGTGGGTTACCCCGGAGCAGCGGCGTACGCCGCCAGCAAGGATGGGCTTGCAGCGTATGCCCGCGCGCTGTCGGTCGCATTGGGGCTGCGGCGCCGCGTCCTCACGGTTTTCCCCGGTCCCGTTCGTACGGCCCACGCCGAGCGGCATAGCCCGGATAACAGCCGCGCCAACCGCCGCATGCCGCCGGAGACGCTGGCCGCTTTAGTTGACGAAGCCCTTGCACAGAATAAGCGCATCTTGATTCCGGGCGGGGGGAACCGCGCTGTGGCGCGCCTGGCCCGGATATGGCCTGCTCCGTTTGAGTTGTTGATGCGCCGCGCCATCCTGGACAAGCTAGCCCCCGGCGATACGGCCGCAATGGCGGGGCGATGACATACAGGGGTTTGTGTAAGGATTGCCTCCTTGGAGCGACACACCTAAGTACTTGGTCCGCGTTAAACTTGTGGACAAAGCGGCTTTGCGCCACTGAAGTGCTTCGCTAGAACTCACGGTAAGGTGGATCTCTTGCGCAACACGCGTGCAAATATCCAAACGACCCCAGCGGGGTCAGAGATGGTAGCCTGGGGTTGGAGCGCGCGTAGCGCGCGGATACCCCAGGATCGCAAGTCCACCCAGTCCAACGACCCGGGCAGGGGTCGCAGCAGCCGTATGCACAAAGGTTCTGCGACCCCTAAAGGGGTCGGTACTGGGGGGGCATTGTTTCCGGGGGTATCGCCCGCACGCTATCGCCTGCGGTCTCAACCCCCGGCTACCATCTGTCATCCCTACGGGATGGATTTATTTGTGACAGCATTTCAAGCTAAGCCTGACACAATCGGGGCATCCACAAATTTGGAATGGAACGAGTACTAGTGAAAGCGTCAACATTGGTCTGGCGCTCGAATCGCAAGTCACTTGTACGTTTATGCATAAGGAGGCACAGCGAGAGATGACAACGCAGAGCGAATCGGCGCCAGCGGATGCTGCGCTAAACCCCCAAGAGGTAGACCAGGTTAGCGCTGGGAAGGGGCTGACGTCCGCCAGAGCGGCGTCCTGGGTGAAGTATGGGTCAATAGGCGTAAGCATCGTGGCCTTTCTGGTCATGGTGCAGGCTTTGCCTATCAATCAGGGTTTGCAATTCGCTATTACGTGGATTGAGGATCTTGGCCCCGCGGCCCCGTTGGCGTTCATAGGGCTATACTTTGTCGCCACCATGCTGATGTTGCCGGCGTGGCCCCTATCCGTCGCGGCGGGCATGCTTTTCGGGCTGATCGGCGGGACCTTGGTGGTCGTGGCCGGGGCCACTTCCGGCGCGGCCGGCGCGTTCGTGCTCACCCGATACCTGGCGCG
>SKRY01000281.1 GCA_007118235.1 Candidatus Hydrogenedentota bacterium
GCAACGTTCGGGCGTTCGCGCAAAACGAGGATGGACTGTACGACCTCGACGAGTGGAACGACGAGTATTGGGAACGCCTGGACCGCTTTCTCCAACTCACGGAGGAGCGGGACATCATCGTGCAACTCGAGATTTGGGATCCCTGGGACTACTTCGAGGATCACCAAAGCCAGGGGGGCTGGTCGCACCAAGCCTTCAATCCGGCGAACAACGTGACGTATACAGCCGAAGAGAGCGGGCTGCCCACCGCCTATGATGAGCCGCCCACGGGCCAGCCCAGCGATCATCCGTTCTTCCGCAGCGTCCCAGAGCTGGATGATCTGCCGTTGGTGCTGGAGTACCAGAAGGCGTTCGTGGATAAGATCCTCTCGATTACGTTCAATTATGACCACGTTCTCTACTGCATGCACAACGAGACCGGAGAAGAGCTTGAGTTTGGCGATTTCTGGGTTCGGCACGTCCGGGCGCGGGCGGAGGAGGCGGGCAAGGAGATTGAAACCGCCGACATGCGCCGCAGCGGCAACTTCGCCAGCTCGGATAACCAGTACCTGATCAACAATCCGGATCGCTACACCTTCCTGGAAATCTCGCAAAACAACGCCCAGCAGGGGCAAACCCATTGGAACCGCCTTCAAGAAGGGCGCGCCTTTACCAAAGATTATCCGCGTCCTGTGAATAACACCAAGATCTACACCTTCTCGGGCGGATCGGCGGAATCGGTGCGGCGGTTCTGGCGCAACATCCTCGGCGGCGCGGCCTCCTCGCGTTTTCATCGGCCTCATCCCGTCGAGGACCCCGAGTTGCGCTACGGTTTTCAGGAAGGCCAATCCGGCATTGGCCTGAGTCCGATGGCCCAGGATCATATTCGCAACATGCGAACGATAATGGACGAAATGGGGTGGCCCAACATTGAGCCAGGCCTCGACTTTGTCGAATTGGTCGTGGATACGCCCCGCGCTGTGCGAACGGAAAAGACGCACGTCGTTTACACGCGGGACGCCAACGGCCAGGCGCGCCTCTACCTTGACGGGGAGGAAGTGGAGTCTGGTGAGATCGGCGGCGATTTCTCGCAATGGGACCCGGCGTTGCGCTTGGCGTTGGGGAATGAATTCGTGGGCGAGCGCGGCTGGCTTGGCGCCTATCATGGCGTGGCGCTCTACAACCGGGCGCTGGACGCTTCCGAGATCGCGGATCACCACGCGGCGAGCGCCCCGGAACATCTGGACGGCCTGCAAGCCCGCTATGCGTTCGACGAAGGCGATGGCGGCGTGGTTCACGACGTGTCCGGTCAAGAACCAGCGCTGGATTTGCACATCCAGGACACGGGCGCCGTGTCGTGGTTGGATGATGGCCTCGAACTGACGGACTCCGTGCTGATCGCCACCGAAGACCCCGCGGAGCGTCTCACGGCGGCGATGCAAGATACCAACGCCATCACGGTGGAAGCCTGGATCACCCCGGCGGAGGTGGTGCAAGAAGGGCCAGCGCGCATTGTCACGTTGTCCCAAGATCACGGCATGCGAAGTTTCACCCTGGGACACGAGGAACGCGCCTATGAGATGCGGCTGCGCACCACGGAGACCAACAGCAACGGACTTCCGGGCTTGGACACAAGCGGTGATGAGTACGTTTCCGTGGGGGCGGCGCGAACGCTGGATCGTGACCGCGCGGCAATCTTCGTCACCCATGGCGGTCTGCTCGATGTGGACATGGACCAGCTCCCAGAAGGTCTCGGAGCGGAATGGTTCAATCCCCGCACGGCGGAACGCAGAGACGCCGCGCCTCGGGAAGATGGGTATTTCCAGCCGCCCTCCAGCGAGGACTGGGTGCTGATGCTGCGCTAACAGCAATAAAAGCAGCGCGCATCCACAATGGCCACTCGCCGTCCCGCGGGGTTATCCGGCGAGTGGCTTTTCGTTCGCGTCTACTTGACAGCGGACGGCCGGATGATACAGAGTACCCCAAAACAGTGGGAGAGCTAAAGAATAATACAATAGGGAGGTGCGTGGGATGAGCACGGTTTCGCGGCGCGAGTTCATGAAGACGGCGGGGGCGGCCGCAGTTCTCGGCTTGACCGCTGGTAAGACAGCGGGCGCGCAAGCGGCTAATCCGCAAGATCAACGGCCCAACATACTGCTCATCGTCGCCGACGATTTGGGATACGGCGACCTTTCGAGCTACGGGGCGGAGGACATGGAAACCCCGGCGGTCGATGCCTTGGTCGATCAGGGTGTGCGGATGGATCACTTCTACGCCAACTCGACCGTGTGTTCGCCGACGCGCGCGGCGTTGCTCACCGGGAAATACCAAGAGATGGTGGGCGTGCCGGGCGTCATCCGTACGCCGCCCCACAACAACTGGGGCTACCTGTCGCAGGACGCCATGCTGGTTTCGGACATGTTTCGCGGGGCGGGCTATCACACCGCCCTCATCGGAAAATGGCACCTGGGCCTCGAGGAAGAGAATCACCCCAACAACCGGGGTTTCGATTACTTCCACGGCTGGCTAGGCGACATGATGGACGACTACTGGGAGCACCGCCGTCATGGAATCAATTATCTGCGCCGGAACCGCGAGGAGATCGACCCCGAAGGCCACGCCACCGAACTGTTCACGGACTGGGCCGTGGATTACCTGCACGAACGGGTGCAAGCCGATGAGCCGTTCTTCTTGTTCATGTCGCATTTCGCGCCGCACTTCCCCATTCAACCGCCGGAGGACTGGCTGGAACGCGTGAAA
>SKRY01000199.1 GCA_007118235.1 Candidatus Hydrogenedentota bacterium
TGATGATCTTCCTGACCACGCGTGTCATGGAGGATGCGCTTCCGCCCTTGACGGAGCGCCAGCAAGAGTGGCACGACCAGCTCTACGAGTACGACAAAGTGCCCGACACCCAGCGCGACATACTTCGGGGAATCTTCCGGCCGAACGAACTCCGCGAGCCCGCTTGGGGCAGTTCCGAGGAGCGAAAGAAGCATCAGCCTATCTATCCACAAGATGACGGCGCGGAAGAGGACGGCTCCTCGAATCCGGAAACCCAGGTGGAAACACCGGCCCGGGCGAATAGCGTGCTTATCCCGTCGGACTAAGGTTTAGCTCGTTTCCTTGCCAAACACCACGAACAGCCGCTCATTCGTCTGAATGAGCGGCTGTTCGCCTTAGGGGACACGAACGAAACCGGCGACAATGGCCGCCAAAGCGCGTCAGACCTGGGCTGTGGCGGGATCCACGAACCACTCGGCGTTGCCTACTTGTCCGGCGGGCAATTCTCCGTGCCGGGCGCGTTCGAAGGCATCGGCCTTGTCGGCCCCCTTCACCAGAAACCAGCGGTTTGCCGCCGCCTCAAGCACGGGATAGGTAAGGGTCACGCGTTGGGCGCCTGTGGGGGACTCGGTGAGGACCACGAACGCTTCCCGTTCATGCAGGGCCTTGGCGCCGGGGAAAAGAGAAGCTGTGTGTCCGTCGGCCCCCATGCCCAGCAGAACAAGGTCGAGCGCGGGCGCGCCCAGCGGAGTGCACGGGACCTTCTCAAGCAGCAAGGCTTGGTAGTCCAGGGCGCCGTCGTGACCCCGCTCCGCTTCCATCCGATGCGCCTTGACGCCAGTCACGGCGTCGAGAAGGGTCTCCTTGAGCATGCGCCAATTGGAATCGGCGTGATCAGGGGGTACGCAACGTTCGTCCACCTGGTACAGCGTTATCCGATCCCAGGGAATCTGTTCCCGGAACGTGGTGGCTAGCAAGGTGAACAACGCCTTCGGCGTCGAGCCGCCCGAGACGGCCACGTGCGCGTGGGCGTCCCGGTTGGCGCTCCAGGCCGCGAAGCGCTCCGCCACCATACGCGCCGGGTCGTCGGCGATATGTACTATGGGGACCGCCATTCGTCCTCCTCCTCTGGAGTGCGCCAGTGGCCCTGACAACAATCAAACATGCGGTCGGCGGAGGCGGGGCCCCAACTCCGCGGCCTATAGAGTTCGGGCGGCGGCAGGCCTTGCCACGCATCGCGGATAGAGTTCACGATTTGCCAGGCCACCTCGATTTCGTCGGCGCGCGTGAACAAGGTCGAATCTCCGCGGAGCGCGTCGAGCAACAGCCGCTCGTAGGCGTCGGGCAGATCCTCCCGGAAGGTGCGGCCGTAGCGGAAGTCCATGTTCACCGGCCGAATCTGAAAGTCCATGCCGGGCGGTTTCGCGTTGAAGGAGAGGGAAATGGCCTCGTTGGGCTGGATCCGGAACACCAGTTCGTTGGCCTCCGGCGCATCCACGCCCAGTTTCTTAAAGTACTGAAGGGGCGGCTTGCGGAACTGAATAGCGATCTCCGTGAGCCGTTTCTTGAGCCGTTTCCCCGAGCGAATGAAGAAGGGGACGCCCGCCCAGCGCCAGTTGTCCACGCTTAGGCGCAACGCGACAAAGGTTTCCGTTTCGGAGTTGGGGTCCACCTCTTCCTCGGACAAGTACCCGGGCTGGCCGAAGCCTTCCGCGTATTGCCCCCGCACCAACCACTCCGATGCTTCCTTCGTGTTGGGCAAATGAATCGAACGAAGGGCCTTCAGTTTCTCGTCGCGGATGTCCTTGGCGCGAAACTCCACGGGCGGCTCCATCGCCGCCAAGCACAACAATTGCAGCGCGTGATTCTGCACGACGTCATGCAATGCGCCCGTGGCGTCATAGAATTCACCCCGCCCTTCGACGCCCAAGGTCTCGGCCACGGTGATTTGGACGTGATCCACGTATTTTTGATTGAAAAGCGGCTCAAAGATGGCGTTGCCGAAGCGGAACGCGAAGATGTTCTGAACGGTTTCCTTGCCCAGATAATGGTCGATGCGGAAAATCTGTTCCTCGGTCAAGATCCTGGTGATAGCGTGGTTCAGTTTCCGGGCGGACTCCAAGTCGTTGCCGAAGGGTTTCTCGATCACTACCCGGCTCCAGTTTCGGTCATCGGGATCGTTCACGAGACCCGCCTCGCCTAGCCGCTCCACCAGCGGCGCGAAGAATTCCGGTCCGGTCGCGAGGTAGAACAAGCGGTTATGCGGCATTTCGCGTTCGTCCTCAATCTCCGTGAGCCGTTGCGCGAGACTCGTGAGATCCGCGTTCTCCGCGAAGTTCACCCGGTGATAGAACAGATTCGACACAAACGGATTACACGCGTCGTCCGCCCCATGGCCGGTCCGGCTGTGCTTCTTGAGTTCCTCGCACATGTCTGTCCGGTAGTCGTTGTCGCTCTTTTCCCGGCGTGCGACGCCCACCACATTGACTTCAGGGGGGAGATACCCTGCCTCCCAAAGGTTGTAGATGGCGGGGATAAGCTTCCGGCCGGCCAGGTCACCCGTGGCTCCGAATATGACGATGGTCCCCATCTTGTCGAAGGGAATGCGGCCAGCAGCTGTGTCTTGTGGAAAGCCTTCACGAAATGCCGCCGTGGGTTGTTCAAACATAGGTAAACACCTTTTCTCCTATTCAAGCGTAACGACTCGTCTTTCAAGCAACACCACTGGGGTAACACCGCAAAGGTGGCAAAAAA
>SKRY01000410.1 GCA_007118235.1 Candidatus Hydrogenedentota bacterium
CAAGGCGCCCCCTTGGAGGGCTACGCGGATTGGGTCCTCTTTCGCCGGCTCGACCGGAGCGTGCTAAGTCTGCACATCGGCGGATTGACCCGCATGACCGTGGTGACCCCTTCCAAGGACAACGTCATGGCGTTTCACGTGGGACCCGGCGCCGCCGCCATGGATGGGGCCGTTCAACTTCTCACCGGCGGAGGCCACCAAGGCGATCCCGAGGGCGCGATGGCGTCGCGGGGCGTAGTCATCGACGAATTTCTTGACTTGCTCTTGGAACACCCGTTTCTAAACCGCGTACCGCCCAAGAGCACCAGCCGGGAGGAGTTTGGCCCCGAGAACTATCTTCGTGACGCCATATCCACGCGAAAAGGCTTGAATCATCACATGGACGATTTCAGCGCCACCGTGACCACGGCCGTTGCGTTCAGCATCATTCGCGCGTACACCCGTTTCGTCAAGCCTTATCACACCATCGCGCGGGTCATAGTCAGCGGTCCCGGGGCCGCCAACGAACCCCTCATGGCGCACCTCCGCAAGGGCCTGGCCGAACTCGTCTTCCGAAGGAGCGACGACTACGGCCTGCCCGGCAAGCCGCTCGCCGCCGCCGCCGCCGCCATCCTCGCCAACGAGTACATCTGCGGCGTCCCCGCCAACATCCCTCATGCCACCGGCGCCCGCCACTCCGTGCGATTGGGCGCCCTCACGAAGCCATGAACAGCCACGCAAAGGCGCCTTGAATTCTGGGACGAATAAGGGGTTGACTTAGGGCGCCGCAAGATGGTATATTCTCGCCAGATAGCAGCGGGGGCGTAGTTCAGTTTGGTTAGAACGCTGCCCTGTCACGGCAGAGGTCGCCGGTTCGAGTCCGGTCGTCCCCGCCATCTAAGATACTGAAAGACAAGGACTTACGAGGCCAAGCGCCTGTAAGTCCTTTTCGTTTTTGGGGAATTCGTTGGTGGTTCGAGCCGCACGTGCGGCGGACCAACCGTCAGCCGCGTGAGGCGCCCGCTTGCCGGTAGGCTGGAACGCGTTTTCGTTTGAGTTTGCGGGGCGTGGGCGGCTTCTGGGGGCGCAGGGGGCGGCACCGGAGCACAATGAAGGTGACGATGGCCAAAGCGCCTCCCTGGGCGTAGAATAGCCATTCGGGATTGTATGCCGCCAGGTTCCAGAATTCGGCGAGGGGGACTTCCCACCCCGGGTCGGCGCGATCCGTGTGATACATGGCGGTTTCAAGCTTGAACCACCGCACCGCGCGGACGAGTCCGTGCAAGACGATTTGAATCCCGGCCATGTAGAGCATGATCTCAAGCACGGGAAGCAGGACCGGCGCGATATGGCGCCATAGCATCACCACCAGGGGCAATGCGAACGCCGCTGTTATCGCGTACGCCTGCCACCGCTCAACGACATGGTTCACCAGTTCATCCATGACTGACGTATTCCCCTAGGCCTGGGTTGACCCATGCCGGCGCACCCACTACTATGGTCTGCAATCATGAGTACGCCGGTTCTTCAATTGATCAATCTTCACAAACGCTTTGGCGGACAGTCCGCCCTGCGCGGCGTGGATCTGAATGTGCGCCGAGGCGCCATTCACGCGCTCGTGGGCGAGAGCGGGGCGGGCAAGTCCGTGCTGGCGCAGGTGGCGGCGGGCGTGCTCCGGCCGGACCAAGGGGAGGTCCGCCTAAAGGGCGACCCACTCGCGCTTGGCAATCCGCTTGAAGCGGCGGCGCAGGGCATCGCCTTAGTCCGTCAACACCCGGACGTCTTGCCTTTCCTCTCGGTGGCCGAGAACATGCTGCTGGGCGAGGGCCTCGTCCAGGTCCCAGGCGGCCTCATCCATTGGCCCGCCACCTACCGCAGGGCGCAAGCGATGCTGGCGGACATCGGCGAACACTTCGACGTCCGCCAACCCGCTTGGAGACTCTCCAAAGCGCAGCGGATTATGCTGGATCTCGCCGTGGCTACCTCCCGCGAGCCCACGGTGGTGTTTATCGACGATCCCGCGCCCGCGCTTAACCCAGACGCCGTCCAGCGTCTTTGGGATCGTATCCGCGCGTTGCGGGACAATGGCGCGGCCATCGTCTACGCGAGCAGCCACCTCGACGAGATTCAACCGTTATGCGACCATATTACTGTGCTGCGCGACGGCGTCGTCGCGGGTTCTCACGCGGATCCAGAAGCCATCGCCGCGGAGACAAGGGGGAACGGGAAGACCTTTCCGGCGCCGCCCAAACCGCAGGCGGAAGTCCGCCTTGAAGTAGCCAATCTGACGGATGCGGAGGACCGTTTCCACAACATTAGCCTCGAAGTGCGGGCGGGGGAGATCCTTGGTCTTCACGGCCATCCCGGCGCGGGAGGCAGCGAGTTTGGGCAAGCGCTCTTTGGGTTGCGGCCCGCCATCGGCGGCAAGGTGAAGGCCAATGGACTGAAGCTGCACGCCTTGGCCCCCCAAGCAGCATTGGACGCTGGCATCGCGTATCTTCCAGCGGACCGCTTGGGGGAAAGCGCATTCCCCAGCCATTCTTGGAGCCAAAACGCGACGGTGGCGGGGCTGCGCCGTCTGTCGAAAACGCCGGGATGGATAAGCCGGACCGCCGAACAAGCCGCTGGGCAGGCGGCGGCGGAGTGGGTTGGCGTGGAGGCCGCGCGCATCGATCAGCCACTCTCCTCATTCTCCGCGGGCGGTCAGCAGAAAGCGGCGCTCGCCCGTTGGCTGATGGTCAAGCCGA
>SKRY01000300.1 GCA_007118235.1 Candidatus Hydrogenedentota bacterium
GACACGGGCTTTTCCCAATCCGACCTGGATCTACTCTGGCAAGCGCTTACGATGATGTTCGAGCACGATCGTTCCGCGGCCCGTGGCGAGATGGCGACGCGAAAACTCATCGTGTTCGAGCATGACAGCCCGTTGGGCAACGCGCCCGCGCACAGTCTTTTCCGGCGGGTTAAGGTTGAGCGGCAGGACGACTCGAAGCCTCCCCGAGCCTTTGAGGACTATGCTGTGACCGTGGACGACGCAAGTTTGCCGGCGGGCGTGACCATTCACGAGAAGCTATAAGGGGAGGCATGCCGTTTCCTCCGCCTATCAGGCACACATCGCTTCCGCGGCCTATGGTGGGTTCGCGCCAGCGTGAAGCGGTAGAATTGAGGTAGGGAGACTGACGCCAGAGGTTGCTCAACGGCGTACGCGTACCGTAAGTGAATGTGAATAAGGAGATCCACATATCATGGCTTATCGAGGACAAGTTCGCAATAACGTGATTGTGCTGGAAGGCGGGGTGTCGCTTCCAGAGGGCGCCGAGGTCTTGGTGGAGCCGGTGAAGCCGGAGCCGGCAGATGCGGACAAGGAACCGCTTTTCGAGCGCCTGGGTAATCTGGTGGGCTCCGCCGAGGGACTGCCCGAGGACCTGGCGGAGAACCATGACCATTATGTTCATGGGACGCCAAAGCGATGATGCGCGTATTCGCGGACGCGTTCTTCTACCTGGCGCTGCTCAATCCGCGGGACCGCGCTCATGGGGCGGCGTGCGATTGGGCCAAACGGAGGGATCTCGCTTTTGTGACCACGGAGTTCGTGCTGCTGGAAGTCGCCGATGCGTTGAGCGCGCCTTCCACGCGCAAGACGGCCTCTGCCCTATTGCGTAAACTGCGAAGCGACGAGGACACACACGTCGTGGTGGTGTCGCCGGATATTCTGGAAGAAGCGCTGCTGCTGTTTGAGCAACGGCCGGATAAGGCGTGGTCTCTTACGGATTGCACCTCCTTCGTCGTTATGCAACAGCAGAGGCTCGAAGATGCGCTCACGGGCGATCAGCATTTTGAACAAGCTGGTTTACGCGCCCTTATGCGCGCTGGTATTGGTCAATGACTGACCCAATCGGCGACGGCGCTGTGTTTCGTGAAACCGATCTCCAGCCCATCTCCGCGTTGCAACATTTGATGTTCTGCGAGCGGCAATGGGCGCTGATCCATCTTGAGGGACAGTGGGAGGAGAACCGGCTCACAATGGAGGGGCGGCATCTCCATGAGCGGGCGGACAGGAACGAGACGGAAGTTCGCGGCGATGTGCGCATCGCACGGGGCGTAGCGCTGCGCTCGCTCCGCATCGGCCTTACGGGCCGGGCGGACGTTGTCGAATTTCAGGGGCTCGCCGAAGACGCGGAGGACGGGGCCGTTCTGGCCGGTGTAGCAGGGCGGTGGCGGCCGTTTCCCGTCGAGTACAAGCGGGGCCGGCCCAAGCGGGAGGCATGGGACGAGGTTCAGCTTTGCGCTCAAGCCCTGTGCCTGGAGGAAATGCTGGGCGCCGCCGTCCCGGAAGGCGCGCTTTTCTATGGGCAGAACCGGCGGCGGCGCGGCGTGACGTTTGACGCCGGGTTGCGGGAGCAGACCGAAGCGTTGACGGCGCGTCTGCACGAATTGACCCGGTTGGGGCGGACTCCGGCGGCGGCGTACGAGAAGAAATGCGACCGTTGTTCCCTGTTTACGCTCTGCCAGCCCAAGACAGCGGCGGCGGGGAAGAGCGCGGCGCGTTATGTGCGGCGCAATCTGCGCGTGGACCCGGAAGAAACAGATGGGGGAGAGGGGCCATGAAGCGGCTTCTGAACACACTGTATGTGACCACACAGGGGGCCTACCTCTGCCGCGAAGGCGAGACGGTGCACGTGCGCGTGGAGAAAGAGACCAAGCTGCGTGTGCCGATACACACCCTAGGCGCGATCGTGTGCTTCGGCAACGTCACTTGCACCCCCTTTCTCATGGGATTCTGCGGCGAACGGGACGTGGGCCTGGCCTTCTTTACGGAATACGGCCGCTTTCTATGCCGCGTCGAGGGACCCGTGAACGGCAATGTCCTGCTGCGGCGGGAACAGTACCGCCAGGCGGATGACGAGACAGCCACCGCGAACATTGCCCGCTCCATTGTAGGCGCGAAGGTGGCCAACTCCCGTGCGGTGCTCATGCGGGCAGCACGCGAGCACGCCGAAGAGAGCGAGGCCCAGCATGAGTTGGAGGCGGCGGCGCGCCGCTTGGCGCGTTGGATGGATCGGCTCAACCGTGAGACGTCCCTCGATGAGGCGCGCGGTGGGGAGGGGGACGCAGCCCGCGTGTACTTTAATGTGTTTGACCACCTCATCCTGGCCCAACGGGAAGACTTCCGTTTCACGGGCCGCTCCCGCCGTCCCCCGCTGGACCCCGTCAACGCGCTGCTGTCCTTCCTATACACGCTGCTGGTCCACGACTGCGCCAGCGCCTGTCAAGGCGTCGGACTCGACCCAGCCGTCGGCTATCTTCACCGCGACCGCCCCGGCCGGCCCGGCTTGGCGCTCGACCTCATGGAAGAGTTCCGCGCTTTCCTGGCCGATCGGGTGGCCCTATCCCTCATCAACCGGCAACAGATTCGCGGCAAGGCGTTTCGCGCCGCGGAGAGCGGAGCCGTCACGATGGACGATGAAACCCGCAAGGAAGTGCTGACCGCCTACCAGAAACGC
>SKRY01000332.1 GCA_007118235.1 Candidatus Hydrogenedentota bacterium
AGGTCGGCCGATTGGGCCGCCACTGCTCAGCGTTTGCTGGATGAACTCGGCGAGTCCGAGGGGTACGGCCTGATACTGGGCGCGGGATCCGGCGATCTTCTGCGGGAGCTATTGTACCGCAGTGACCTTCATTTAGTCGTCGTCGAAGACGACCCCGAGGTAGTGCAATCATTACGTAACGAATTAGTTGGAACCGGGATGTACGGCCGGCGGGCGGCGGTTATCGAAGCCGATCCGGCCGCGTTTTCCGTGCAACCCTATCTGTTTAGCATGGTGCTGAGCGAGGATGCGCAGGCCGCCGGTATCGAGGCGGACACCCCCTTGCTGGCGAGGTTGCTTGACGGGCTGCGGCCCTATGGTGGCGTCGCGTACCTGGGCGCCACGGCGACCCATGGCGCGGATCTGTCTCAGGCCGTCTTTGCCGCGGCCTCGGATGTGGATCAAATTTCGGTTCAAGCCCCCGCGGACTTTCCGCTGGTGGCCTCCAGAATGGAAGAGAAAACAACGCTGGCCGAGGCGGCGGCTGCCGCGAATGTGGACCAGCTTCGTATCGAGACGCCGGTGGACTTCCCCCGGGTTGAGCCCCCGGCCCAGCAAGTGGCGGGTTTGTCCCATGCCGCCATGGCCGCGGACGTGGATCAACTTTCCGTTCGGACGGCCGCGGCCGATGCCCCCCAACAAAGTGACACGCGGTCAAGGTTTGCCGATGTAGCTACAACGGCGGCCGCGGATGTGGACCAGCTTTCCGTGGAAATGCACGAAAGCCCGGAAGAGCGGAATGCCGCGGGAAGCCTCTCACAAGCGGCGACAGCCGCGGAAGTGGATCAAGTGTTCGTGGAGCTTCGGCGCATCGCCTCGCGGACTGCGGCGGGGCAACAACTGAAGGCCCTTGCCGGCGCAGCGTCTGCGGCCGGGGTGGATCAACTCTCCGTGGAAACACGGCGCGGCCCCCAGGGACGGATACGCTTGGCGTCCAGGGCGGGTTTCGCCCAAGACGACACGCTGCTCGCGCGGGAGGACTTTGTGTTCGCCGTGCGGGGCGGTCCGTTGAGCGGAGCCGGCGAGTGGACCCATCAATATCACGATCCCGCCAACACGCTTCTGTCGGAAGATGAACGGGTGAAACTGCCGCTAGGCCTGCTGTGGTTTGGTGGCCCGAACAACCACAACATCCTTCCGCGCCATTCTGGCGGTCCCCGGCCGATGGTGACCGGCGGCCGGCAGGTGTATCTCGGCGTTGAGAACATCGCCGCGCGCTGCGTGTACACAGGCCGGCAACTCTGGGATGTGGAGTACCCGGGGATCGGCCATCCATTCACCAACCTCGAGCTTGAAGAGCGCTGGGCGAATGGCGACGGAGTCTACATGAGCAACATTCCCGGCGCCACGTATATCGGGAGCCCGGTTGTTGCGCTCGCCGACGCCATTTACCTTCGGTATGGACGCGAGGTTCACCGTCTTGATCCGGCCACGGGTGATACGGTGAGCGAATTCTCGCTGCCCGGCCGTCCGGTCTCGGAGATTTATGATGACGAGGACGCCCCGGAATGGGGACACATCAGCGTGCAGGGCGATTACTTGATTGTGACCGCCGAACCTCATGTCTTTGAGGATCAGGACCTTGGCTGGGAAGACAGCTACACGGGCACCTCAAGCCGGTTGCTTGCGGTCATGGACCGAAATGACGGCGAGGTGCTGTGGACAAAGAAAGCCGAGATCGGGTTCCGGCACGGAGCCATCGTTAGCACGGATGGCATTCTGTATGTGATTGACGGCCTGTCCGAAAACGCGCTCGACTATCTCGCGCGGCGGGGCGAGGAACCCGAGGAAGACGCCACGCGGATCCACGCGCTGGAATTGGAGACCGGCGAAGAAGTCTGGAGCACGGACAGCAATGTGTTTGGCACGTACCTCCTGTACAGCGCCGATCACGACATTCTCATCGAGGGCGGCAGCCGGGACATGCGGCGTCCGTTCGACGATGAGCCCCGGCAGGTCACGGCGCGTAGCGGAACGGATGGCGACATCCTCTGGGAAACCGGCGGTTTCACATTGCCTGGCGCATTGCGCGGCGACATGCTGATTCCGGGCCGGCCGGGTAACGCCATATCGGTGGTTACCGGCGAGACCTGGCAGCGTGAACAGCCACACACCGGCGAAACCAGCAGTTGGAGTTACGAACGGACCTATGGCTGCAACACATTGAACGCCAGCCAAAACATGCTGTTGTTCCGCTCGGGATACGCCGGGTATTTCGACCTCGAACACGACACCGGGACAGGCACGTTCAGTGGGTTCCGCTCGGGATGCACCGCGAACATGATCGCGGCCGATGGCGTGCTCAACGCGTTGGACTACACGCGCAGCTGCACGTGCAGCTACCAAAATCAAACGTCGCTGGCCTTGGTTCACATGCCTGGCGATTCGAATATTGAAAGCTGGACGAAGTACGAGGCGTCGCCGCCGAACCCGGAGGGCTATGGCCTGAATCTGGGCGCGCCCGGGAGGCGCGTGGACCGAGAGGCCGGCCGGGTCTGGCACGACGCGGAGGGGACGCATCGCCGTCATCCCTCGGCCATCGCCGACAACGGCGGCGGTATCGATTGGGTGGCCGCTTCTGGCCGGGAGTTCCATATTGAGGTTGCCGAGGACGACAACGACAACGACAACGACGATGCCGAGAACGGTGACAACGGCAACGG
>SKRY01000313.1 GCA_007118235.1 Candidatus Hydrogenedentota bacterium
AAACCGTACGCATCGCATGTCCAGAGAGCCGGAAAACACTTAGTAAGGAATTCATACCAGATGCGCCACGCAATGACAAACACCTTCTCTCGTTTCGCGGCCCTTCTCGTTGGAGGCGCCTCGGCGGCGGTGATGACCGCGGGCTGCTTGGCGGAACCGACGGATCCGTTCGCGCCGCCGCGGAATAACGATTCGTTGAACACACAGGGCCGGTTGATTCTTGTTTCCGAGAGCGACGTTGTCTACCGTGGAGAAGGTGATGCCCTGGCGATGCAGCTTGTGGACTTCGGCGCGTTGGCCGGGCTGGATTGGGCTGAACCGCCAGAGAGTAATGCGGAGCCATTGGAGTGGTGGTTCGAGGGCGGAGATGATCCCGGGACGCTGTTCTCCGTGGCGGAGACCGAGGACGGCCTGATCCTCACGGTGGGCGAGCCTGGCGAGGAGGCGCGCCTCAAGCAGCGCACGGCGGACTTCCCGAACGCCGCGCGCGGCGCCACGCTGGTTGCGCGGATGGAAGCGCGGGCCTTCGAGCCGGAGACCCTGAGTCTGATGTTGGAGTACCATGGTTCGGAGGAACCGTACGAGCATGTGGAGCCCGCGCCGGGCGATGGAGAGTGGCGCACCGTGGAAATCCGGCATGAGTTGCCCGGCGATGAAACTCCTGGACATGCCGTGGCCGGGATCGTGCGGCATCCCGCCGCGGCAGGCGCGAATCCCCCCGAGGTTCGCCGCGTAAGCGTTTGGTTGGAAGAGGGTCAGTAGCCCAGCGTTTCCGTCCCGCGCCGGTGTTTCAGTGCTGGTCCTGAAGCTTGGGCGCGTTCCGTTGGACCTTCCGGATGATGGCCGCGATCTCGGCCATGTCGTTCTCGCCAGCGAGAAGAAGCCGGTGGTGAAACCACACGCCGCTGCGATAGCACAGGTCCTCGGCCACGGGACACGAGACCTTCGTGTAATCAATGGCCCGCGCCGCGTTCTTGAACACGGGCTGCGCGTGAAGGGGCAGGGGGTAGCCGGTGGTGATGGGCAACCCTTCCGCGCGCGCCGCCGCGGCGAAGTTCTCCCGCGAACACCCAAAGGCTTCCGGATCAAGACGCATGGGGTAGAGGTGATACGCGCGCTGGGTCATGCGGGGATCCCCGGCCTGAGGCGTCAGCCCTTCCACTTCGGATAACGCCTCGTCCAGGAAGGCAGCGTTGTGTTCACGAAGCGCGGTCTGCTCTTGCAGCCGGCTCAACTGCGCCAGGAGCAGGGCCGCGGTTAACTCGGTGATCCGGGCGTTTGTTCCTATCGCGCCGTCGTGAAACCAGGGGCCTCCGCCCGGGGTGCGCCCGCAATTGGTGATGCTGCGGCACGTCTCCGCGAACTCGGCGTCATCGGTCAGGATGGCGCCGCCTTCTCCCGCGCTGATATTCTTGCTGGCCTGAAAACTGAAGAATCCCGCCAGGCCCAGCGCGCCCGTTCCCTTGCCCATCCATTTGCTGCCCCATGAATGGCACGCGTCCTCGATGATAACCAAGCCGTGCCGGTCCGCGATAGTGCGCAGCCGGTCCATGTCCGCGACGCGGCTGCCGAAATGCACCGGCATCAGCGCCTTGGTCCGCGGCGTGATGGCCGCCTCGGCCGCCTCGGGATCCAGGCACCAGCTATCGTCCACGTCGGCGAAGACGGGCGTGGCCCCCATGCGCAGCACTGCCGTGGCCGTGGCGATAAAGGTGTAGGGCGGCACGATGACTTCATCGCCCGGTTCGAGGTTCAGGGCCTGCACGGCGACTTCGCCACCCGTGGTTCCGCTGGTGCAGCTCACGCAGTGGAGGGCGTCCTGATGCTTGGCGAAGGCCGCCTCGAACGCCGCGACTTGCTCTCCGTACCACCAGGCGCCGCTTTCGAGCACCCCGAGCAGGTTTTCGCGCTCCCGTTCATCGTGAATGGGCCACGTGGGCCAGGGGCGTTTGGCTTCATCCCGGACGGGGTCTCCGCCGTGAAGGGCGAGGCGGGCATTAAGGGTGGAGGACATGATCCTACCTTTCCTTGCGTCTTCTCACTGGGTCTCAGTATACTCGGGCATACAACCGATGCCCGCGCACGGGAGCGGCATGCGCGCCAGTTTACTTGGTCTATTCCCGCCGTGTCCACTGTTTCCCGTGTTTGTCCGCGTCTTGTGAGAAAAATGCGCGGATCCCGGGGGGGTTCCGAACCGGAAACAGCCGCCATTACACACCAATGAAGGGTAGGAGAACTGCTATATGGCCCGAGCCCAGATGACGCCGGGAGGTGTTGCGTATTTTGAAGGGCGTTACATACCCATCGAAGAGGCCCAGATCAGTATCATGACTCATGCCTTCAACTATGGCACAGGCCTTTTTGAGGGGATCCGGGGTTACTATACGCCCGAAGAAGACAACATCCTCATTTTCCGTTTGCCGGAACATATTGACCGGATGGTGCGGAACTTCAAGATCCTTTGCATGGAAATCCCGGAAACGCCAGACCAGTTGACGGACATTTGCGTGGAAGTCACCCGCCGAAGCGAATTTCGCGAGGGCGTGTACATCCGGCCCGTGTGCTATAAGAACGAGCTGTCCCTTGGCCCGCAAGTGAAGGGCGTGGAAAGCAGTTTCTGCTGCTACGTCATCAAACTCGGCGACTATGTGGACGTGCAGAACGGGCTCGACGTGGCCGTGAGTTCGTGGCGCCGC
>SKRY01000358.1 GCA_007118235.1 Candidatus Hydrogenedentota bacterium
GGTGGCCGAGGACGAGCGGGAAGGCGGACGGCGGGCCATTTTGAATTATGGCCACACTTTTGGCCACGGCATCGAGGCGGCCAGCGGCTACAATACCTTTCTGCACGGGGAAGCCATCGCGCTGGGCATGCACGCCGCGGGCTGGCTCGGTAAGGAGTTGGGGCTCGTCGACGGCGCCTTCGTGCAGCGGCAGCGGGATTGTATCGCCGCATACGGGCTGCCTGTTCAGTGGCCGGAGCTTCCGATGGACACCGTCGTCGAAGCGATGAAACACGACAAGAAGGCCCGCGCGGGACAGATGCGATTTGTCGCGCCCGACCGGATGGGACACGTGGTTCAACGGAGCGATGTTACCGAGGACCAGGCCCGCCGCGCATTGCGGGCGCTGACGAATGGAAGGTGAAGGAGCACATCATGGCGTTTGGCGGCGAGACAGCGGAGAGCTATTACGATGAGGGGTTGACCGCGTCCATGCGCGGTGAATTGGAGCGGGCGGTGCAGTGTTTTGAGCGGGCGCTTCAACTGGACGGCGCCTATGAAGCCGCGCGCCATCAGCTAGGCAAGTGCAAGGCCCGCATGGGCCAAGGCGATGAAGCCCTATCCATTCTGCGGGACGTCATCACCCGCAAACCCCAGCACATAACAGCCCGCGTGGACTATGGGTTCGTTCTGCTGGATCTTGGCCGGACGGAGCAGGCCAAACACATCTTCACCGAGGTGGTAAGCTATGAGCCGTCCAATGCCCGCGGCTACCTCGGACTGGGACAAACCGCTTTCCGTGAAGGCGACCACGCCACGGCCATGGCCAATGCGCAGATGGCGCTGAACCAGGGCGGCTCGCATTTCGGCGCCTATCTTCTCTTGGGCCGGGCCGCCTTGCCCGCGGGAAATCCTCAAGCCGCCGAGGAAGCCCTTGAAAAAGCGGAATCGCTCATGAAAAAGTCGGTGGAACTCAAACCCGATCATCCCGAGGGTCACTACTTCCGGGGCGAAGCGGCGCTGGCGCGCGGACAATACGCCAACGCCCTGGAGTATTTCCGGGAGGCGGAGAAGTACTGCAAGAAAGATCGGTATTACGCCGCCTACGGAGAACATTTCACCGATGTGGACATCCTCGCCAAACAGGGGCTCTGCTACCAGAGACTCGGCCAAATCGACCAAGCCCGCGCCATGGGCCAACGCGTCGCCGAACGCGATCCCGAGCATGCGCTGGGCAAATGGTTGAACAACCTTTAGATATCCTCCCCACGGATTGACTTGAAGGAAATCCCGTGAGTGACGTTACGCATCAGATTGTCCGCTGCTTCTTCGAACTGCGCGGCTTCCGGATTTGGACCAATTGGCGTTCCGGCGATGGTCCGCAGTTCTGTGTGGACAATCCGAATCCAGCGCCATCCACCGTGGACAAGGGGTTCCTCTTCTACCCCCTCGATATGCCCTCGGTGGAGCGCGCGGCCGTCGCCGTTCGCGCTTGGCACGGGGAGCGCCTGTATCCTTCGGTGATTGAAGCCAACCCCGGCCTCACCGCGGCCTTCAACGACGAGATGTTGCATCCCGCGGATGAGTATTTCCAGGGCCAGCCCTATCTCAAGCTGCTTATCGTCTCCGAATTCCCCGTCTCCCAGCAACCCCGCGCCCGCGTCATTGAACTTCTCCGGGACAGCCCCGTGGACCACGTCATGGAATACCCGGCGCTTCTTCAAGATCTGCTTAACCGAGTTGACGTGAATTCAACTTACACAGGCTCTCCCCTACTCCAAACGCTGCGAATTCTCAAGCGGTACCACTTTTTCCGGAACCAGCAGCTCGAGTTTGCCTTTCCCCACGATCCCGATGCGATGCCTCTCCCCCATCTCGACACAACGCCAACCGGCGAGGGCGTCCCGGACGACAACGAGGACGAGGCTTAACCAAGACCGCCTAGGCAGGCGCCTTATCTCCTACCGGATCACGCGTTCTTCATGCTCGCGATGAATCGCTCAAAGAGATAGCGGCTGTCATGGGGGCCTGGCGAGGCTTCGGGGTGATACTGAACGCTGTATACGGGCAGCTCGGTGTGTTCAAGGCCTTCCACGGACTGGTCGTTCAGGTTGGTGTGCGTAACGCGGACCGTGGCCGGGTCAAGGCTCTCGGGGTCAACGGCAAAACCGTGATTCTGAACGCTGATTTCCACTTTCCCCGTGGCGTGATTCATCACGGGCTGGTTCCCGCCACGATGGCCGAATTTGAGTTTGTAGGTATTCCCCCCCAAGGCGTGCGCCAAGATCTGGTGGCCTAGGCAGATGCCGAATATGGGACGCTTACCCACCAAGCCTTGAACCGAGGGATACACATACGGCAAGGCGGCGGGATCGCCCGGCCCGTTCGACAAGAAGATGCCGTCGGGATCAAGAGCAAGCGCGTCCTCCGCCGAGGCCGTGGCGGGCAATACGGTCACGTCGCATCCCGCCTTTTGCAGCAGCCGCAGGATGTTGTACTTGATGCCATAATCGAACGCGGCCACACGGAAGCGTTTCTCCGCGGGCGCCTCCCACTGGTAGGTTTCCGGTGTGGTCACGTCCCGGACGTAATCCGCGCCCACCATGCCGGGGGATTCAATGGCCTTTTGCACGAGGCTGTCCGGATTGAGGTCCGTTGTGCTGATGACCGCCTTCTTTGCGCCCTCTGTGCGCAACAACCGGGTAATGCGCCGCGTATCCACGCCGTCAATGCCCACGACGTTGTTCTCGCGCAGATACTCGGGGAGACTCTGTTGCGCCCGCCAGTTGCTGGGCTCCAAGCAGCATTCCCCCATGACGAAGCCCTGGGCGTATGGCTTGCGCGACTCCACGTCTTCCGGATTCACGCCATAGTTGCCGATCAGGGGATAGGTCATCGTGATGATTTGACCCGCATAGGAAGGATCGGTCAGGATCTCCTGATAGCCGGTCATGCTGGTGTTGAACACCAACTCGCCAAAGGCTTCTCCTTCGGCTCCGACAGACCGGCCTTGGAGCACCGTGCCGTCTTCCAACGCTAGCATTGCCTGTTTATCGCTCATAAGATACTCCGAGTTGGCCAGGTGTGATTGGTGTATGGCGCGGCCGCGCCACGGAACGCTTCAAGGCCTCTTCACTTTTGGTTCGGGCCAAGGCGCCGTCACGCTTGGTAGGCTACGCGCCCATCGCATATCGTGGCCCTGACTTGACCACGCAAGGTTCGTCCGGTGAATGGGGTGTTGCGGCCCAGCGAGGCGAACACCGCGGGATCCACGGTCCATTCCGCGGCGGGATCAAAAACAGTGATGTCCGCTGGACCTCCTTCGTACAGGCGGCCCGCGGGCAGATTCAAAATGTCCGCGGCGCGATTGGTCATTCGCGCCAAGGCGTGTTCCAGGGTGATGACGCCCGGCTCGACAAGCTCCGTGAGGACCAGCGCCAGACTCGTCTCGAGCCCCACGATGCCAAATGGCGCGAGTTGAACCTCCACATCCTTCTCGGTCACGGTATGCGGCGCGTGGTCCGTGGCGATGCAGTCGATCGTCCCATCGGCCAATCCTTCCTTCACCGCCTCTACGTCCTCGGCTTCGCGCAAGGGTGGATTCATCTTGGCGTTGGCCCCGTGCGTCATGACCGCCTCATCCGTAAGCGTCCAATAGTGCGGCGCCGTCTCGCATGTGATGGGCAGTCCAGCCGCCTTGGCCTGGCGGCAAATCGCCACGCCGCCGGCCGAGCTTACGTGCTGTATGTGGACATGGGAACCCGTGAGCGCCGCCAGACGGCAGTTGCGGTCGATGCGAATCTCTTCCATCGCCTTGGGCAACCCCGGTAGGCCGAGGCGGGTGGACATGTACCCCTCGTTCATCGCGCCGCCCTCCATGAGGGTGGCGTCTTCGCAATGAGCCAGATAGGGGAGACCGCACATGGCCGCGTATTCCAACACGCGGCGCAGGACCCAGGCGCTCTCGATGTCGCTGCCGTCGTCCGTAACCGCCACGGCGCCCGCCTCACGAATCTCGGCCATCTCTGTCATTTGCTTGCCCGCCCGCCCCTTGGTGGCGCACGCACTGGGCCACACCTTGACGGGCGAACCCTCGCGCGCCCGGCGCATCACGAAATCAACCAGGCCGGCGTTGTCAATGGCGGGATCCGTGTTTGGCATGGTCACCACCGAGGTGAAGCCGCCGCGCGCCGCGGCCTGTCCCCCAGTGGCGATGGTTTCCTTGGATTCAAAGCCAGGTTCGCGGAAATGAACGTGAATGTCAACCAGACCCGGACACACCACACAGCCTGTGGCGTCGATACGCTCATCGCCGTTTAGATCCCCGCCGATGGCCTTGACGCTGCCGTTGTCGATCAAGACATCGCCGCGCTTGGACAGACCAGAGGCGGGATCAATGACATGTCCATTGGCTATTACCAGACTCATGACATCACCGTCCTTTTGGCTAGATAGAACCACGGATAGACACGGATGAACACGGAATTTACGAGCTATTGCTTTACAAGAATGAAAGCGCAACTAACTACATAACCACAATACAGAATAATAATTTAATTATAAATATTTATTTCTTTTTGTTGTTCGCTCTTTTGTGTTTGCAATAATACTCCACAACCGCGCGGCGATTCGGTGTGTGTCCGTATTCATCCGTGTCTATCCGTGGTTCTCAATCTCTCTTTATCTTGAAAAACATCCCTCAATCATCCGTCTTTCGCCACCCCTTGCCACTGTTGACAAGCAAATGCATGATGGCCATGCGCACGGCCACGCCATTGCTTACCTGTTCCAGCACCACGCTGCGCCCGCCATCGGCCACGTCACTGGCGAGTTCGATGTCGCGGTTGATGGGACCAGGATGCATGACGATCGCGTGGGGCGGAGCCGCTTTGAGAGACTCCCGGTCCACGCGGAATAGCCGGATGTATTCGCGCAACGTTGGCAACAAGGCTTTCTGCTGGCGTTCAAGCTGGATGCGCAGGACATACACCACGTCAGCCTGATTCAAGGCCTCCCGAAGGTCGGTGGTTGCTTCGCATCCCATGCGTTCGATACCCGGCGGCATCAAGGTGCTGGGGCCGCAAACCACGACGCGCGCGCCCAGTTTGGTCAGTCCCCAGATGTTGCTTCGGGCCACGCGGCTGTAACTGATGTCTCCGATGATGGCCACGCGGACGCCGTCCAGGCCCGCTTCGGGATCGCGCCACGTCTTTCGGATGTGCTCCCGGATGGTATAGGCGTCCAACAACCCCTGGGTTGGGTGTTCGTGATACCCATCGCCGGCGTTGATGATTTGGGAGGAGTGCCGTTCGGCCAACATCCGGGCCGCGCCCGCGTGCCCATGGCGAATGACCACAATGTCGCTGTGCATGGCTTCGATATTGGCCAGCGTGTCGTGAAGGGTTTCGCCCTTTGTGGAGCTGGAGGTGGAGGCGGACATCGCGAGGGTATCGGCGCTAAGGCGCTTGGCCGCCAACTCAAAGCTTGACCGGGTGCGCGTGCTTGGCTCAAAAAACCAGTTCACCACGAGGCGGCCTTGAAGGAGGGGAACCTTCTTGATGCCGCTCTCGCGTTTGGAAATCTCGACGAATTGGGGCGCGGTGTCCAGAATCAATTCGATTTCGCGCCGGGAAAGATCTTCCAGGCCGATGAGGTCCTTGCGGGTCCAGCCCGCCGTGTCCACCTCACTCATGGGATTCACCGTCCTCATCCTCGGGCGCCGGTTCGGGCAAATCCCCTTGTTCAAGGAGCACCGAATCCGTCCCGTCCATTTCCGTGAGCAACACCGAGACGTGGTCTTGGGGATCGCTGGCGCAATAGCCGCCGCAAAAATCGGGTTGAATGGGTAATTCCCGCGCGCCCCGGTCCACCAGGCAGGCCAACTGAATACGCCGAGGCCGGCCATAATCCATGACCTCGTCCATCGCCGCGCGCGCGGTCCGCCCCGCCATGATCACATCGTCCACCAAGATGACCGTTACTCCGGTCACGTTAAAATCAAAATGCGTCGCCCCGCCGGCCTTCGCGGGCCGGACGCCCGCGCGGACGTCGTCGCGGTACAAGCTTGTCGCCAACGTCCCCACCTTGGGCCGTTGGCCTGTCATGCGATCGAGTTCCGCCGCCAAGCGATCGGCCAACGGCCGCCCGCGGCGGAGAATGCCCAGCAGAACCACGTCGTCCATCGAGGGGTGAGCCGCGGCAATTTCCCGCGCCATGCGCCGGATGGCGTCCGCCACCGAGTCCTCGTTCATAACGACAGTGGCGGGTGATTGGGAGGAGTCAGATGTGTTCATGGGTTTCCTAGCAAAAAAGGCCCCTCTCACGGCCATGAGAAGGGGGCGTCTAGCGCTATCTCGCCGCGCAGCGGCCGTGCAATTGGGCGTGATTGTACCGGCGCGTGGCAAAACAGTCAAATGATGTCTGAAAACGTGCGCCCCTTCGATTGCTTTCGGTTTTCGGAAACGGGTATACTCCCCTACTTTCCAGCCCTTGACACCGTCTTTTTCACATCGGAAACCGATTATCGCTTATGATCATTGTAATGGCCACCCGGGAACGGGAACACATTGAACACGTTATCGCCCGCGTCAAGGAACTTGGGTACCGCCCCCACCTCATCGAGGGCGTTGAACGCACGGTGGTCGCCTGCACGGGAGATGAGCGGGGTAAGTTCCGTTTGCAGGCGCTTGAATCATTGCCCGGAGTCGACCATGTGGTCCCCATCTTGAAGCCCTTCAAGTTGGCGGGGCGCGAGGCGAAACACACGGACACGGCATTTCACGTGGGCTCGGCGCAGATGGGCGGCGCCAAACTATGTGTAATAGCCGGACCGTGCTCGGTGGAGTCACTGGACCAGATTCGCGAGTCGGCCCGCATTGTAAAGGCGTGCGGGGGCGCGATGTTGCGTGGCGGGGCCTTCAAGCCGCGGACCTCGCCCTACGCGTTTCAAGGCCTCGAAGAAGAGGGCCTTCAGTATTTGCGGGAGGCCAGTGACGAGGCGGGCCTTCCGTTCGTGACCGAGGTGATGACGCCGGAGCAGACGCCCATCGTCGAGCAGTACGCCGACATGATTCAGATTGGCGCGCGCAACATGCAGAATTTCGCCTTGTTGCGGGCGGCCGGCAAGTCCTCGAAGCCGGTCTTTCTCAAGCGGGGTATGGCGGCGACCATCAACGAGTTCCTCATGTCCGCCGAGTACATATTGTCCGAAGGCAACAAGAATGTGGTACTCTGTGAGCGGGGGATCCGGACCTTCGAAACGGAAACCCGCAACACGCTGGATCTGAGCGCGGTACCGGTATTGAAGCGGTTGACACACTTGCCGGTGTTCGTCGATCCGAGCCATGGCACGGGCCACTGGCATTTGGTGGATCCCATGGCGAGGGCCGCCGTGGCGTGTGGCGCGGACGGCCTTATGATCGAGATGCATCCCCGGCCCGAAGAGGCCATGTCGGATGGCGCCCAGTCCTTGAAGCCCAAACGCTTCGAACAGTTGATGGCTGGGCTGGCGCCGTTTCTGGAAGCTGTGGGGAAGACGCTCTAGAAACGTGTACGAGAAGGTCCCCAAATGCGGCTTGGTTTCGCTCAAGACTCCACCGTGGCTGCGTGCAAGAGAAGAATCCTTAATCAATTCTTCTCTTGCGCCAAGACGGGTCTTGACTACTGCCGGAGAATCGCGAGGCGTTTGCTGGACACGCTGAGAGCGACACTTTCTCGGGACAAGCCGCCGGAGACCCACGGCCCAACACTCCCCAAGGCGCTTCCGGCGCCGGTTTACCCGCTCTTGCTCTCATTTTTCCCTGAACGCACTACTGAAGCGATCATGATTGAACCGGAACATCAGTCCAACGAATCGGCCACGGAGAACGAATGTTCTCCCGATGTGCTGGCGCCTGTGGAGTGCGAGGAAGAGGACATCGCCGCGCCGCGCTTGTTGGAGCACAAGGAGTTGCGGAAGGTTGAGGCGTCGTTCCCCCGCGTATATCAAGCCGTGGAGCTGGAACCAGACGAAGAGTCCCCTCCCGAAGCCGCGGCGGCCGACGAACTGAGCGAGGCGCAAGAGCCGCCGTCCGATATGCCCGGCGTCACGGAGCCAGACGAACAACCCAGCCATTCTGTGGATACGTCCGCGGAAGACGATTCGGAGGATGAGGACGCGGAACTCCCGCCCGATATGCCGGGCCGTGAGGAGTCGCGTCAAGCGTTGCATGCGTTGCTGTTCGTGAGCGATCGCCCAATCAGCGCGGAACGGCTTGCAAATGCGTTGGGCGATGTGGAACGCGAGGTGGTGGTTAATCTTCTTGAAGAACTCCGCGTGGAAATGGCCCAGCAGAATCTGCCCTACGAACTGCGTGAAATCGCCGGCGGTTATCAGCTCACCACGCGGGCGGAACACTCCGCGCACATCCGCCGCCTTTTGCAGAGCAAATCGAGCAATCGCTTGTCCAAGGCGGTGCTCGAAACCCTGGCCATCATCGCGTACAAACAACCGGTTACGCGCGCCACGGTTGAAGCCATCCGGGGCGTCAGCGTCTCGCATGCCTTCGAGGTGCTCCAAGAGAAGCGGTTGATCAAGATTGCCGGCGTCGCGGAACAGCCCGGACGGCCGAAGCTTTATCGCACGACGGATGAATTCCTCGTTCACTTTGGCATCAAGAGCCTGAAGGAATTGCCGAGCATCGAAGAAATCCGCGAGATGGGATGAGCCAAGTTATGGTGCGCCTGCAAAAGTATCTGGCGGATTGTGGCTTGGCCTCCAGACGCCAATCGGAAGCCTTGATCGCGGAAGGCCGCGTGCGAGTGAATGGGGACGTGGCTGTGCTAGGCCAAAGCGTGGATCCCGGCGCCGACGAGGTCACGCTCGACGGTCAGCCCGTGCGCCTTGACCAGAAGCTGTACCTTGTGCTTTTCAAACCGCGCGGCGTTGTAACCACCGCCACGGATCCCCAGGGACGCAAGACGGTTCTCGACTGTCTGCCCGAACTTCAAAGCCGGGTCTACCCCGTTGGGCGGCTTGACATGGACGTGGAGGGCGTCCTGCTTCTCACCAATGACGGCGAACTGGCCTACCGCCTCACCCACCCTAAGTTTGCCGTCGATAAGGTGTACACCGCCCGCGTGAAAGGCCGGTTCACCGCCGAGACGGCCCGCACCCTGGAAAAGGGTCTCACCTTGGACGATGGCTTGGCCTCGGTGGTCAAGGCGGAAGTGCTGCGCCGGTTCTCCACCGCCACGGAGATCCGCCTCGTGTTGCGAGAGGGCCGTAAACGGGAGGTCAAGCGCCTGTGCGCGGCCACTGGTCACCCCGTGCTCTCTCTCCGGCGCACATCCATGGGCAACATCACCACCCGAGGCTTGCGCCCCGGCGAATGGCGCTATCTCAAGGAAGCGGAATTGGTCCAACTGCGGAAGCTGGCCGGGTTGGAACCCTAAGAGACGGCCCCGGAGACCGGACCGCCACGAGACAGACCGCTGGCCCTTCCCCATGAGAACACGGCGGCGGCCCGCCGAACCCCAGCAAACATCTTGACTTTCCCAAGTACCCCTTGACGCGCTATAGTGGGGACGTCATGAGCGCAATTCACGCCGTAACGGGGGCATTTGGGTATTCGGGCAAGTACATCGCCTCGCGCTTGCTCGAAGGGGACCACCGCGTCATCACGCTAACGCGTTCGCCCAGCCGCCCGAACCCTTTCGGTGGCCAGGTTACCGCCTATCCCTACGATTTCGAAGATGAGGACAAGCTTGCCCACACCCTAACTGGAGTGGAAGTCCTCTATAATACCTACTGGATCCGCTTCAACCACCGGCGTTTCAGCCAGCGGGAAGCCGTTCAGAATACCCGCACACTGTTCAATGCCGCGCGTAGAGCAGGGGTGCGGCGGATCATCCACGTCAGCATCACCAATCCGTCGCTGGACTCGCCGTTCGAATACTTCCGCGGCAAGGCGGAACTCGAACAAGCCCTGAAAAACAGAGGCATCCCTTACACAATACTCCGGCCCGCCATCCTATTCGGTCACGAGGATATCCTCGTCAACAACATCGCCTGGGGCCTGCGGCGCTTCCCCGTATTTCCACTGTTTGGCAACGGCAAATACCGGCTCCAACCTATTCATGTTGAAGACTTCGCCCAGCTCGCCGTCCGGGAGAGTCAAGAGAGCGAGAACCGCATCATCGACGCCATCGGACCGGAAACGTTCACCTACCGGGAGCTGGTGGAGACACTAGGAGAGATCATCGGCAAACCCCGGCGCATCATCTGCATTCCACCGGCGCTCGCCTATCTCCAGGCTAAGCTGCTCGGCCTATTCGTGGGCGATGTGGTGCTGAGCCGCGACGAGATCGACGCGCTCA
>SKRY01000070.1 GCA_007118235.1 Candidatus Hydrogenedentota bacterium
GAGGCCTGCAAAGAGGGAGGGCTGACCGTCGCCACGGGCGGCTCGGACAATCATCTCATGCTCATCGACGTGCGGCCTTACAATCTCACCGGCCGCCAGGCGGAGAGCGCCGTGCGCGAGTGCGGCTTCACGTTGAACCGCAACAGTCTGCCGTACGACCCCAACGGTCCCTGGTACACGAGCGGGCTGCGTATTGGCACGCCCGCCGTGACAGCCCTGGGCATGGGCGTCGAGGAAATGAAGGAGATCGGCGCCGTGATCAAGCTCGTGCTCTCCAACACCACCCCCACCACCATTGAATCCGGGGCCAACGCGGGTAAGCCGAGTAAGGCGAAGTACACGATTGATCCAGCAGCCCATCAAGAGGCGAAACAACGGGTCAAGGCCTTGCTGGATCGTTTCCCCGTGTACCCCGAACTCGACCTGGAGTTCTTGCAAAAGCATTTCTGCTGACCGCGCGCGGGAACGAAGCGCGCGCCTTGAGGGCGGGCCGCCTTAGGAACGTTGGCGGATCGCGGCGCGATATGCGTATAGTAGGCAACACTACCCCCTTGACTTCTGGTCAAGGGGGTTTTTCCGATATACTCCCGGTGAACCACGCGAACAGCCAAGGAGGTGCGAACAATGGCGCAGGACAAGGAGATTTCACGCAGGCGGTTTCTTGGCGCGGCGATGGCGGGCGCGGCGTTGGTTGGAGTAGGAGGGACCAGGCTGGCGGGCGCCGCCGCGGCGCTTGAAGACGGATCCGCTTCGCGGCCCAACATTCTCTTTATCCTCATCGACGATGCGGGCTACACCGACCTGAGCTACACGGGGACGGCTCTGGAGTTCTACGGGAGCGATTACCATGAAACGCCGAACCTGGATGGGCTGGTCCGCGAGGGGATGCTATTCAAGTCGGCGTACATGCACCCCAACTGCGCGCCGTCCCGAGGCTGTCTAATGACCGGGCAGAACACGCCGCGCCATGGCATCTACACGGTCAACACAGGCAAGCGGGGCGCGGAACAGGATCGCAAGGTCGAGCCGCCGCCGACCGAAACGGTGCTATCGCCGGATACGTCCACCATCGCCAAGGTGTTGCGGGACGCTGGGTATTTCACGGCCCACCTTGGCAAGTGGCACTTGGGGGATCCGGATACGCACGGTCCCGAACAACAGGGGTTTGATGTGAACATCGGCGGCTTCAGCGCCGGTACGCCGCCGGGGGGCTATTTTCCACCGTATCAGAACCCCTACTTGGAGGACGGACCGGAAGGCGAGTACTTGCCGGATCGGCTTACGGACGAGGCCATCGGATTGATTCGCGAGCATCGAGATGGACCGTTCTTCATCTCCCTGTCTCACTATACGCCCCACACCCCCATCCAGGCCAAGGAAGAGGACGTCGAGCGGTATCGGCGGCGTGAACCCGGCATGTATCACAATCACCCGGAGTACGCCGCCATGATACACGCCATAGACGAAAACGTTGGCCGTATCCTGGCCACGCTCGACGAACTGGATCTCGCGGACAACACGGTGGTCGTTTTCTCTTCCGACAACGGCCCGCACGAGGGATACAGCAACGCATTGCCGTTTCGGGGAAGCAAGGGCATGCTTTACGAGGGTGGCATCCGCGTGCCCTTGATTGTGCGCTGGCCTGGCGTGGTCGAGCCGGGGAGCGTGTGTGAGGAGCCCGTTCAGCATATCGACTTTTACCCGACGCTCGCCGAGATCGCCGGGGCGGAAATCCCCGCTGGCCACGAAGTGGATGGGGAAAGCTTTGCGCCCCTGCTGAAATCAGGCGGAGAAGGAGAACTCGGCCGGGATGCCCTATTCTGGCATTTCCCTGGCTATCTCGAGGCGTACCGTCCCCAGTTGGGACCCTGGCGGACAACGCCGGTTACGGTCATGCGCGCCGGCGAATGGAAGCTCATGGAGTTCTACGAGGACAACCGCCTGGAGTTGTATAATCTGGACTACGATCCCTACGAACAAAACGACCTCTCCAGGTGGTTACCGGACAAGGTTGAGGAACTGCACGCCAAAATGCGGGCTTGGCGCGAGGAGGTCAATGCGCCCCTCCCCGAGCCAAAGTGACGGCTCCTTATCGCGAAAGGCAGTGGGAGGTGTTAAGGTACAGCCGATAGCACGTAGACGGCAAGAAAGGAGCGAGGAAGGATGATGTACAGCAAGGTAAGGCTTATGGTTGCATTGGCGGCTGCCTTGGCCGGGGTTTGGGCTGTGCAGGCGGAAGAAGGGGCCGATTCAACGGTTTCGGCGATTCTCGTGATTGGCGGGGCCACGCCAGACGATATAGCGCCGGACGAGGACGGCAGCTTCATTAGCCATGCGGTGGCCTACGTTCCTTCCGAGAACCAGTGGTACGACATCGCCGATATGCCGACGGCGCGCCGCGCCATGGGATATACGAATCACGAGGGGTTGCTGTACGTCTATGGCGGGTGGACGGATGCCGGCGACGATCAAGGGAGTGGCCGCGCCGTGGCGGCCCTCGAAATCTACGACCCGTCCTCAAACACGTGGCGCCAAGGCGCGGAGATGCCCCGGCCTGTTGGTAAGATGGGTCATTATTACCCCGCCGTTGATGGACGCATTTACGTTGGCGGCGGGGAACGGCCATGGGGGGAAAGCCGGCTTGACGAGTTCGTGGTTTACGACATCGCAGACGACAGCTGGGAAA
>SKRY01000266.1 GCA_007118235.1 Candidatus Hydrogenedentota bacterium
GGAATAGCGGCGCGCATCCATCACGGGTTCGCTGGCGGGCCATAACCCAGCGCTCAACGTCCCTTCCGCCGCCCGGTACGCAATCTCCTTGGGCGCGTCTTGCCACATGTCACGCAGCACCAGCGTGACCCCGCCCTCTTCACCGGATACGTCGAGCCATCCGCGGCTGCGCCGTTGCTCGTCTATCGTTTGAAGACCATGCTCGCCGGAACGCGTCACCCGATAGTGACCAGGGCCGGGTTGCTGGAGACCGTTGTAGGCGCCGGGCTCGAACTCCATCGGGCCATCCTGCGCGCCCGCCGTAATCCGGGCGTTATCCGGGTCCAGGCGTAAGGGCAGGTTGAGCCCCATCCCAGTCACAAACGCCTCTCTCGGGTCCTCGTGACGAAACTCCACCGTATGGAACAAGCGGATCCATGAACGGCCGGCGTGGAACTTGAGCCGCAGCTCCACACGGGCGGCTTCATCCCCACCCGCGAAGCCTTCCATGAAGACAATGGCTCGCAAAGGCCCCGCTTCTTCGACTTCGATGTGATCGATGTGTAGCAGTCCAGCATTCAACTCTCCACAGGGGTGAATGGAGGCCACGGGGTACGTGTCCTCCGTTCGCAGAAAATCCACGAAACCGAGCGCCGAATTGCTTTGCTCCCGGAGCATGTCCCGCCCTTCATGCACCGCCTGTCTCAACCAGTGCTCGCCCGTTGCGAGCCGGACCTGCAGTGGGCCCGTATCGACGGTAACTTCTCCCTCATGCTCCCGCACTTCCACGATCCGCGCAGGCGCTTTCGGTTGCAGATCAGATGCGTGATACAACGTAAGCGAAACAGGTTCGCCGGTCCGGCGGGACACTTCAAAATGGTGGGCGGAGGCGTCCGGCGGCTCGGCCTCCATGCCCGTCTCAAGGGGAAAGACCAGCAGCAGCCACTTCACCGACCCGTCCGGCCAGTACGCCAGCGGGCGATGTTGCACCGGCAATTCGTGGTCTTCGCGCCAGAGACCCACCGCATCATCCGTGCTCAAGGCGCCGCGGGCAAAGGGAATGCCGCCCCGCACATAGGGACTCAATGCGTCGTTGCTTGCTTCCGCATCCCACAGGCTGGGCAGTCCTTCGTTCAATTCGGAGAAGTCCCGTGGACGCCGTCCCGGAAAGGGTTGATCCTCATCCCATAGATCGGCCAGCCAATCCTCCGGCCTCGTTTCGGGATGCTCGCCTCGATAAAACACCCAATCGATTTCGTGCGGCGCGCCAAACACCCGGGCGGATGCCTGTTCGTTGCGCACGTCAAACGCCCGCTCGGTGGGCGGATGGAGGTACACGCGCGCCTCCGCCCCACCGGCGGCATGGAGCCACAACGTCTTGGGCGCGCGGGCCGCCATGTCCCGGTAACCGAACAAGACGCCGCCTTCGCGATCGTATACGCTGCTCCAGCCCGGCGCCTTGACGCCGTGTTGATGGATCACGGGGGCGGTGGCCTGGCTCTCCGAACGCCAGATGCGGAAGTATTCGGGACTGGCCTGTTCGACCGCGAAATGCCGCCACTCGTTGCGGCCGGGATCGCTCGGCAAGTCCCGGAGGAACTCGTAGTAATAGCGCGTGTCCCAGCTCATGCCCCGGTCCCCGCCTTGGGCGACGCGCTTGCGCCAGTGCAGGTCCAGCGGGAGCGCCACGGTCACTTGCCGGATGTAGCGGTTGTCGAAATCCCCCTCCGGCTCCAGTTGGACGGTTGTGTGTAAATGCGGTGAACCCGCCTCGGCGGATAGCTCCAACTCGAAAAGAATCGCATCGTCGTCAAACGAGAGCCGGCCTGTCAAACGCGCGGTGAAGCGATTGCCTTGATCGTCATACTCCACACCGGTGACCTCGTACTCGCCGTCCCGGAACACACCGTCAGCCACGTAATCGGTGAGCTGATCATACGTGGCGCTCTCCATGACCTGAGCAGACAAGAGCGGCGCAACATTGTCCGAAACGATGCGTTTGCCGTCGTGTTCCACGAAACGCAACGTGGCCTGCTCCCCAAGCGTCAGGCCGAATCGCAGGGCGCCCGTGTCCACTTCCACCAGATCGTCATTGGTTTCGACAGCGAGTTCGGCCGGCCATGAGCGATCCGCCAACACCACGCTCTCCGCGGCTGCGGCGTTATCTTCACCCGGCAAGAGCGCCGTCATTAATGCCGCGCAGACCAAGGCAGCGGTTAACCTGCCAGCAATCAATGTACTTCCCGCCATAGCCATTGTCTTACCCCTTTTCTGAAGTTAGTCCAGGCTTCTTTTCGCCCTCTGGCCATATTCCATTATTGTGGTGTAAGATGGAGTCAATTCTCAACTTGGAGATTCTCTCATTATCCCCGCGAATCAAGAACTGAGGGTCAGCACGGAAACCGAGGAGTGGCTGGAACGCATCCGGCAGTAGAACAATCGTTGCGCCGTGGCGGCGTGGCGTGAGGCATGGACCCCGCGCGTTGCGTCTCACGCCACGACGCCGCGCCGCGACGCATTTGCGTTTGGGACACTAAACGAGATGGAGGATACGATGATGACTGCTGTTAAACTGTGTGCCGCACTTGCGATGCTTGTGGGCGCGGGCGTTGTGGCGGCTACGCCGATTACATACGATAGACAGCTACCCCCGGAGGAGGATATCACTGATCCGCCTTCCTTGGCTCCTGAAGAACGTGAAGAA
>SKRY01000219.1 GCA_007118235.1 Candidatus Hydrogenedentota bacterium
ACTTCATCCAGCAGATGGGAGGAGAAGACGACCGTTCGCCCTTCCTCCGCCACGGAGCGGATGACCACGGCGAGGATCTCGCGCCGGGCGACGGCGTCCAACCCGGAGGAGGGCTCGTCCAACAGCAGGAGGGGCGGCCGATGCGCCAGGGCGAGAAGGAGGCAGAGTTTGGTCAGTTCGCCGCGCGAGAGGTGACGCACTTTAGCGGCGGCATCCAACCGGAACTCGCCGCGCAACTGTTCGGCATAGTCGTGGTCCCAGGTTTCGTAAAAGGCCCGCGTGTAGCGCAGCAACTCGCCGACGCGCATCCATCGGGGCAGATCGCGGTCCTCGGACACGTAACCGATTTGGGACAACAGCGCCACGGGATTGCGCGTGGGTTCGACGCCCAACACGCGGACAGAGCCCGTTTGCGGCGTGAGCGCGCCCAGGAGATGCTTGATCAGCGTGGTCTTGCCGGCGCCGTTCTCGCCCACCAGGCCAAAGACCCGGCCCGGCGCGGCTTCCAGGCTCACCTCGTCCAGCGCGGCGGTCTTGCCAAAGCGGCAACTCAAGCCGTTCACGGCGATCGCGGGTTCGGCCTCGCGTGTGCTCATGATGATTCCTCCTCCTTGTGAGCGCCCCCCTGGCCCCACAGTTGTTCGTTGCACTCCCGCACCAATTCGATGATGCGTTCCACGCCGTATCCCAACCGCCAGCCTTCCATCAGCAGCGCCTCCGCGCGCTCGGACAAAAGCCGGCGGCATTCTTCCTCCGTGTATGGCGTCGCCGTTTGCGGGGCGACATACGTGCCCGCGCCTTGCTTCTTGTAGAGAAGCCCGGCGGTCTCCAATTCCCGGTAGGCGCGAACCACGGTGTTCGGATTTATCAGAAGCTGTTGCGCCAATGCCCGGACCGACGGCATTTCCGTGTCGGGCGCCAGCCTGCCCGAGGCAATAAGGTGGGTAATTTGCTGGGTAAGCTGACGATAGATGGGGATGCCATCGGTTTGGTTGATGGAGAGATGGAGCATGGGAGTTTGGACCTCCATACCGTTTGACTGTGTACTGTATCGATACTTTAACACGGTTTGCCCCCCGTGTCAACCCCTTTTTCCTAATATTTGCGGCGCACGGACGGGTGGACATTTCCCGGTACCGTCGGTACACTACGCGGACGCCAATGGGGAGTGCCGGAAATGGCGTTCGTCCACACCTGTCCAGCCTGGGGCGGCGCTGGAAAACCGTGATCCAATGGAACCGGATGGAGACCGCAATGCAGATAGTCGTAGTCGGCGGAGGCAGAATGGGGTTGCCTCTCGCGAGTTTGTTGGCCGAGAACGGAGCGCGCGTCACGGTGTGCGACGTGAATGAACAGATCGTGGACCACATTCAGCGGGGCCAATCCCCCTACGAAGAGCCCGACCTCGATAACTACATCTCGCGGAACGTCAAGAACGGCCGTTTGACCGCGTCGATGGACACGACGGGCTCGGTGAAAGGGTGTGACGCCGTCATTGTGATTGTGCCCGCCTGGCTCACGGAAACGCTGGACATCGATTATTCGATTCTTAGGGCCGCTTCAGCCGACATCGGACGGGGACTCACGCCGGGCACGCTCGTGTCCTACGAAACCACCGTCGCCGTCGGGGGCACGCGAACCCAACTCATTCCCGTGTTGGAGGAGGAGAGCGGCCTAAAGCGGGGGAAGGATTTTCACGTCGCGTTTAGCCCGGAACGGGTGAAGGCCAACAAGGTCTTTTCCCGGCTGCGCGCCACGCCCAAAATTGTCGGGGGACTGGATGAGGCCTCCGGCGACCGCGCGTTGCACCTCTACAGCAAGTACTTGGGCGCTCCCGTGATCAATGTGGAGACGCTGGAGGCCGCCGAGCTTTCCAAACTTGCGGGCATGCTGTACCGGGATGTCAACATCGCGTTGACGAATGAGTTGGCCGCCATCAGCGAATGTATGGGGGTCGATTTCGGCCTGGTGCGTGAGGCGGCCAACACCGATGGCGAATCGAGCCTGCTGGTCCCGGGGATTGGCGTGGGCGGCCACTGTACGCCGGTCTATCCGCATTTCATGATCAAGGACGCGGACCGCCGCGGCGTTCCCCAACGGTTATCCACGATTGCGCGGGAAATCAACGACGCCCAACCCGCCCGCCACGTGGCCCGGCTCGCGCGGGAGTGGGGTCCGCTGGAGAATCGCCGCGCGCATATCCTTGGCCTCGGGTTTCGGCCCGACGTCAAAGTGGACACCTTGAGCCCGGCGTACGCCATCCGCGAGGCGTTGCAAGAACACAACGCCGCCATCACCATCGAGGATCCCATGTACAGCGATAGCGAGTTGGAGCAAAAGGGCTTCGCCTCGGCGCGGGTTGGCGCGGATCCCCTGGACGCCGTCATCTTGAATACCCCCCACTCCGCGTTCCGCAATCCCGATTTCCAGCAATGGCGCGCCAGCGGCGTGGAAGCGGTTGTGGATGGCCGGGCCTTCTGGGATCCCCGGACCGTTGAGGACGCCGGCTTGATATATCTGGGAACCGGCCGCGACCGCGCCGACGCGCGATGAAGAAAGAGTAGCGTGATGTCCACCATTTCGCCAGGCGGCTCGGACGGCGTCAAGGGCCGGGTTCTCATTCTCGTCGAAAACCTGAGCGTGCCCTTCGATCGGCGCGTGTGGAAAGAGGCCCGCGC
>SKRY01000043.1 GCA_007118235.1 Candidatus Hydrogenedentota bacterium
GGGTGGTGGCCGCAAGGCGTGGGCCGTCCGCACGATACGCCGGAGGTTCCCGATCATCTGGACTGGGATCTGTGGCTCGGACCGGCCCCCGAACGGCCCTATAGTCCCGCTTACGCGCCGTTCAGATGGCGCGGCTTCTGGGAGTTTGGCACATGCGCGTTGGGCGACATGGGGTGTCATAATCTCAATCCCGCGAACATGGCCTTGCAGTTGGGCGCGCCCACGAGCGTCGAGACCGTCCGCCAAGAGGGAATGACGGAAGAGAGCGGCCCCACGTCATGCGTCATCCGCTACGAGTTTCCGGCCCGGCGCAACATGGACCCCGTCACCGTCTACTGGTACGATGGAGACGAGTTGCCCGAAGCGCCCGAAGGGTATTCCGAGGACGAAGTCTTGCGGGACCGTGGCAATGGGACCATGTTCGAAGGGGAGGATGGCGTGCTCACAACCGTGGGACTTGTCGGTGACGATCCCCGGGTGCTTCCAGAGGAGCGCATGGAAGAATTCGGGGATCCGCCGCAACTCTTGCCCCGTTCGCCCGGTCATTATTGGGAGTTCATCCAAGCGTGTAAGGGTGGACCGCCTGCCATGGCCAACTTCGAGTACGCGTGTCCGTTCACGGAAACCGTGCTCTTGGGTAATGTGGCGTTGCGCGCCGGAGAGCGAATCGAATGGGACAGTGAAGCCATGCGCGTGACGAACGTGGAGGAGGCCAACGACCTGCTTCACCGCGAATACCGCGACGGCTGGAGCTTGACCTGAATCTGGTCCTTGACCCACGCTAAACGTGTGGATGTTATTGTGTTTGACGCAGCCTGACATACAGTCAAAAGACAAATCCATCCCGCAGGGATGACAGATGCTAGCCAGGGGTTGAGTCCGCAGGCGATAGCGGGTGGACATCCACGGATTTAGGACTACTTGTTGCGACCATGAGGAGATCTCAAGAAATGCCACATCGCTCGTTGTCACGCCGCACGTTTCTCAAAGGCGCCGCTGGCGCGGCAGGCGCCACTCTTATAGGGCCGCGCATTGCGGCGGGCCGACTGGAACGGCTCGCGCCCACGGACCGTTTGAACATCGCGGGCATTGGCGTGGGCGGCCGGGGCCGCAGTGTGATCGGCGCATTGTCCAGCGAGAACATCGTGGCGCTGTGCGATGTCGATGACAACCGGGCCTCGCACTCCTATGAGCAGTGGCCGGACGCGGCGCGCTACACGGATTACCGCAGGCTGTTCGATGAGATGGCCAACGAAATCGACGCCGTGGCCATCTCGACGCCTGACCATACCCACGCCGTGATCGCCCTGGCGGCGATGCAATTGGGAAAGCACGTCTATCTCGAAAAGCCGATGACGCATAGCATCAAGGAGGCGGGCGTGCTTCGGGACGTGGCCAACTACCACGGCGTCGTCACGCAAATGGGCAACCAAGGCATGGCGGGCAATGGGGCGCGTGAGGTCTGCGAATGGATCTGGAGCGGGGCCATCGGCGAAGTCCACACGGTGCACGCCTACGATGAGACCACCAACCTTCCCGCGATGCGGGGAGACGGCTATCCCCCTGAGGAGCCTGAAGAAATCCCCGATCACTTGGACTGGGATCTATGGCTCGGTCCCGCGCCTCACCGCCCCTACCACTCGACGTACGCGCCGGGCAATTGGCGCGGGTGGTGGGAATTCGGCAACGGAGCCGTGGGCGACATGGGCGTCCACCTGTTGAATCCCGCGAACTGGGCCTTGCAACTCGGCCATCCCGAAAGCGTGGAGCCGATCCGCCACGTTGGATTGACGGAGGAAGGCGCGCCCGAATCCTCCGTCGTGCGCTACAACTTCCCCGCACGCGGGAACATGGGGCCGGTGACCGTTTATTGGTACGACGGCGACGAGAAGCCCGAGGCTCCCGAAGGCGTTCCCCAATCCGAGATCGACGGCGAACGCCGAAGCTCGCTGTACATTGGAACCGAAGGCGTACTCATGGGCTACGACCGGGATCCGGCGCGGACGATGCTCTACCCCGGCGAGTTGCGCGAGGACCACGAGGACCAGCCGCCGGAAATGCTGCCGCGTTCGCCGGGCCATTTCGAAGAGTTCATCGAGGCGTGCAAAGGCGGTCCCAAGCCCATGTCGAACTTTGACTATGCCGCCCCCTATACCCAATGGGTCTTGCTGGGCAATGTGGCGTTGCGCGCGGGCGAGAAGATCGAATGGGACGGAGAACGGGTGACGAACGTGGACGCGGCCAACGAGTTTCTCCATCGCGAATACCGCGACGGCTGGGAGCTGAAATAGCGTCTAGCGTAAGCACAATCAGGGCGGAGGTCCGTGGCGCGGAGTGAAGACTGGAGATCCTCATGCGCCCGCGTCCGAATCGGACCAAACCGAAGGTGAGGATGAAAAAGTGTTGAGAGCGTTGTCAGCGATTGCTTGTGTGTTGTTGTGTGTCGTTCCGTGGGCGTTGGCCGACGCCGGGGAAGAGATGCCATGGGCCGCCGGAGGCGTGGGCGGAGCCTACATTTTGACGGGACCCGGCGAGCTGGAAGTCGAAGTGTTCAAACGCGACCTGGAGGTCCGGGATCGCGGTGTCGAATTGCGGGCGATGTTGCTGGGGCCGGATCGGGAGATCCTCGATAAGGTGGTGTTTCCGCGCGGCGAGGGTTCGTCCGGCGCCGTGCAAC
>SKRY01000168.1 GCA_007118235.1 Candidatus Hydrogenedentota bacterium
ACGTGCATGAGGGTGACGCGCGGGCATCCCGCCTCGACAATGCGCTCCACCCACGCGAGGGCGCGTTCCGCCGTGCCGGAAAAGTCGGTGGGATACAACACATGAGTGCGATAGTCGCGGCAGATGACTTCACATGGGCCGCTCTCTTCTTCCTCCACCATCCGGGCCCGGAGCACAAGCACCGGCAGGGTGGACTTGTTAAGGACCTCGTAAGCCACTCCGCCCCGGAACAGTTCGCCGGTGCGGCTTTCCGCCGTGGTGTGCACCGCGATGAGCGAGGCCTGGTGTTGGCGGGCGGCCTCCAAAATCTCATAGTAGGGCAAGCCCAAACGAAGCTCGATGCTCACCTCGAATCCGGCGGCTTCCAAGACCACCTTCTGTTTGGCGAGTTCCTCCTCGGCGGGTTCCTTGAGCTGGTCGTAGAGTGTGCCCACGCCGCGCAGATCCATGGCGTGAACAAGCACGATTTCGCGCGTCCCCACCGTTCGCAGTCCTTCGAGGCATTCGGCTACCCGGCGCGACGTGTCGCTCAGACTCGTGGCGTAGACAACTTTGGAAAACATGGCGTCCCCCTCTTGGGTTCGGAGACCTTCCGCTCCTCTATTCAGCCCACTTCGATTATGACATATCCGCCTTTGGTTATTCTTCCACCTGAACGGGTTGAAACTCCGAGCCGGATTCGGCTGCTTCCCCGGCGCCTTCCCGCCGCGGGAACCAGTGTGCCGTACGCTGACACACGCGGACCAAAGCCAGCATCAGAGGCACCTCAATGAGCACGCCCACCACGGTGGCCAGCGCCGCGCCCGAGCCAAGCCCGAAAAGCATCACCGCCGTGGCCAAGGCCACCTCGAAGTGGTTCGAGGCGCCGATCATGGCCGTGGGGGCCGCGTCTTCATAGCTTAACTTGGCAGCGCGCGAGGCGCCATAGCCCAAGCCGAAGATCAGCAGCGTTTGAATACTCAGCGGGATGGCGATGTAAACGATGGTGAGCGGGTTCTCCACAATCACATCGCCTTCGAAGGAAAACAGCAATACGAGCGTGAACAACAGCGCCGCGATGGTCACGGGCTGAAGGTAGTGAAGGAAGCGTTCCTCGAACCAAGCGACGCCCTTGGCGCGCAGGATCCAGATCCGGCTCAAATACCCCGCGACCAGCGGCAACGCGACATAGATGCCGATGGAAAGCAGCAACGCCTGCCAGGGGACCGGCATTTGGCCGATGCCCAGGAGGAAGCCGCCGAGGGCGCCGTAGAGGAACAGCATGGCAAGGCTGTTGATGGCGACCATGACCAGCGTGTGCCCTTGATTGCCCCGCGCAAGATACCCCCACACCAACACCATGGCCGTGCAGGGCGCGATGCCTAGGAGAATGCAGCCCGCCAGATAACTGCGCCACAAGGGGATTTCGAGCATCCGCACGCCGTTCACCTCCACCACGGTCCCCGCGCCATGTTCGGCTCCCACGGGCAGATCAAGGCCAAACGGCATCCGGACGAGATCCACCGCCTCCGGGCCGATAAGGTTGTAGAAGACCGTGCCGAGAAAGAACAGCGATATGGCGTACATGGTGAAGGGCTTGATAAGCCAGTTGATCACGAGGGTCAGGCTTACCGGCTTTACACTCTTGCCGGCCTGAATCACCTCGGCGAAATCGATCTTCACCATGATGGGATACATCATCAAGAAAAGACAGATGGCGATCGGGATCGACACCACCGGCGCGCCATGCACGTAAATGGCCATGCCGTCAAGCGTGTCCGCGAAGCCCGGCGCCACGCGTCCCAAGCCTATACCGGCAAGAATCGCCAATCCCACCCACACGGTGAGGTACCGTTCGAAAAAGCCCATGGCCCCCGCGTTGGAAGAAGTGTCATTCGAGCAAGTCATGGTTCCTCCTAGTCATAATCTATTTGTCAATCCAGACCGCGATAGACGTCCTCACGCCCCGGCGCGGCCGTCACGCGCCGCCGGAAAGAGATTCACCGCGAAGAAGATAAGGAAGAGTCTTGGAGCCTTCGCCCCATGAAAAAGAGGGGTCGCTCCAATAGCGAAGGGGTGTTATGATTCCAGCCAGAAATCGATGGTGCCAGCGATGGCGTCCCGCACGGAACGAAACGCCCGCAGGCTTTCCTCCTCCGAACCCCCTTTCGCCAAGGGGTCGGGAAACGGCCAACACAAACGCTCGGCGTCACCAAGCAGACCGGAGACACATTTGGCGTACGCCTCGTCGCTGACGGCCACCACATAGTGAATGCCCATGTCCACGGGCGCTTCGTCCAAACCCTTGGCGTACTGACCTTCCATCGACACCCCGATCTCCTCCAGCACCTGGCGCGCCATGGGATGGATGTCCGTGGGATCGAACCCGGCGCTGTACGCCATGAAGCGGTCCGGCGCCTTGTGGCGCAGCAAGGCTTCCGCCATCTGGCTGCGAATGCCATTGCAGATACATACAAACAGAACGGTTTTGCGTTCAATATCCACGATATCGTTCCTCGCTTCCGCTTGAATCAATGTTCAGCGGGGTTTCCTCGCCGCAATGTCCAGGCTGGTGACGTAATCTGCCGCGGACGCATTCTCCGGAAGATTGCTCCGAATCTTCTCCCACATCGGATCGCCGCCCGCACTGACTTGGTCAACAAACTCCTGCTTCGGCGTCAGCG
>SKRY01000186.1 GCA_007118235.1 Candidatus Hydrogenedentota bacterium
GCGTTCGAGATTACGGGTACGCTGGGTGCTTTTGAACAGTACGGGGTGGGCCCTGATATGGAAGGGCGAGTCCAGATCCAATTGCGCGTGCGCGCTTGGCTGGAAGAGGGAGGGGGAGAGGTGCTGCTGGATCAAGTTTATGAAGCACGGACAGCGCCGGCCTCCCCGCGCGCGGGTGATGTGGCGCGGGCGCTTTCCAGAAGTGTGGAGGCTATCGCCCGGGAGTTGGCGGAAGATATGGCGGAATTGTGACGCATTGTTGCCGAATTGGGAAGGAGAATGACATGACCCAGCTAGAAGAAGCCGCGAGCGACATCCGCAAACACAACCGGGCGTTGTTGTTTTGCCTGGGCGAGTACTTCATGGTGAGTATAGAGAATACCGATGAGGACGGGTTCGGAGTGACTTTTCCGGGCTTGGACTATCCCGTGTCGGGACTGTGGGTTACGTTGGATTTTCACGATGAGGACGGCGTGAACAGCTACTCTTGCAAGGTGCTCACCGGCCCCCTCGAACGGGACGGGGGACTCCGTTTAAGCAATCCCACCCAACTCAAGCGGGTGGTGTACCGCTCATCGTTCCGTGCGCCGACGGATCTCACGGTGCAAGTCAAGGAACAGGCGCATGTGCGGCGCTACGATGCTGCTCTTGTCAATTTGAGCGCGGGGGGCGCGTTGATTCGGACGCGCGTGGCCTTCGAGTTTGAAAGCGTTGTCGATATCATTCTGAATCTTCCGGACGAACCAAATCACACGTTGTCATGTGAAGTGGTCCACATCAGCCGGGAAGCGGGAGGGAGCGGCCACGATCTCACCCATTATGGACTCAAGTTCATTAGGCCGGACTCCGCCGTCACCCGTTCCATTGAAAACTATGTCGCACGGCGCATGCGCGAACTCTATCTGTGACAGAGCCTTGGGGAGCTAATAGAACCGGAACAGTATCCAGAGCACGGCGGAAACGCTGACGAGACTCAGTAGGAACGTCCACGTCACGACACTGGCGAGGTAGGCGGGCCGCACGTTGAATTGTACGCCGAACACCGCCATGGTCACCGCGACGGGGCCGCTCATCTGAAGAATGAAGACCTGCGCGGCCAGCCCTTCGAGGCCCGCGAGCCATGCCGCGCCCATCCCCGCGAAGGGGCCGATGGCTAACCGGGCTGCGCTGGCGATGAATACGTCCGCTCCCGTCTCAAGGCGCGTTTCGGCGATGCAGATGCCCAGGATGAGAAGCTGCATGGGGATGGTCGCGCCCGCGGTGAGCGATACGGCCCGCCCGAGCATCACCGGCAGTCCCCACTCCATGTATTGGAAGAGCAACGCTAGAATGAAGGCGTAGATGAGCGGGAAACGGAAGATCTGGAGCAGCGCCTTGGCTGTTCCATGACTTCCTTGATGGGCGAAGAAGAGGCCCATGGCGTTTTGGAAGAACATGCAGGCCACCATGACGATGACAGCCAGCGCGAGGCCTTGCTCTCCAAATGCGAACTTGCTCACGGGAAGACCGAAGTTGCCCAGGTTCATGAAGAGCGTCATCATGAAGGCGCTGTACATCTGCCCCTTCATTCCACGCATACGGGCAATGAGACTTAGCACGCATCCCATAATCGTTAGCATTAGGATGCTCGCCACGACATAGCGGCCGTATACGCCCCATTCGATGCGGTGTTCGGAGAGGCTGTCGAACACCAGGATGGGCATGAGCAGATAGACATTGAGCGCCGACAGGGTGCGCCCATCCAGTTCGATATACTGGCGCAATCCGTAGCCGGAGGCGGCCACAATGAAGATCGGGACGATGGGTGATAGTACGTCTAACATGAATGGGTTCGGAGAAGTTCATGAACGCCGGCCGGGCGGCTAGCCCCCGGCGAGGAATCGTTGCGATGGCGAGATACAAGTAACTGTTGAAAGAACGCCGCGAATCGGCGAATTAGATCTCGACGCCGTGTTCCCGGGCCACCAGATTGTTGGAGCGGAGCAGGGCCTCGAAACTTCCGCAGTCCGCCCACCAACCGTCAATGAACTCGTAGGTCATAACGCCCCGGCGGATGTAGTCATTGTTGACGTCGGTGATCTCCAACTCGCCGCGGCCGCTGGGCTTGAGCGTGTCGCAAATGTCAAACACGCGGGCGTCGTACATGTAAATGCCTATGACCGCATAGTTGGTGGGGGGCGTCTCCGGCTTCTCAATGATTTCCGTCACCTTGTCCCCATCCAAGACAGCCACGCCGAATTCCTCGGGAGCATCCACTTCTTTAAGGAAAATCTTGGCCCCTTCGGGTTGTTTGGCGAAGTCTTCCGTGGCTTGGCGGATAGAGCCCTGCACGAAGTTATCCCCCAGAATCACCACCACTTTATCATTTCCCACGAAGTGTTTGGTGAGCGCCAGCGCCTCGGCGATGCCCCCCTCTTTCTTCTGGTAGGTGTAGTTCATGTGGCGCAGGCCAAACTCTTCCCCGTTGCCGATGAGCCGCAGGAACTCGCCCGCATTGTTCCCGCCGGTGACGATCATGATCTCCGTGATCCCGGCATCCACCAAGGTCTGAATGGGGTAGAAGATCATCGGCTTGTTGTACACGGGAAGCAAATGCTTGTTGGTCACCCGCGTCAGAGGCGCCAGCCGCGTCCCCAAACCGCCCGCCAAAACCA
>SKRY01000240.1 GCA_007118235.1 Candidatus Hydrogenedentota bacterium
AGCGTGGTGGCCGTGGGCGATCCCATTACGATTGACGCTGGTTTCACCGAAGTGCTGAACGATTGCGTGGTGGCCCGGGCGCTGGACGATCGCGTGGGGGCCTTCGTGGTGTTGGAAGCCACGCGCTTGCTTGAGAAGAAGGACATCCATTGCGCCTTGTACTGCGTGACCACGGTGCAAGAAGAGATAGGCCTGCGCGGCGCAACGACCAGCGCGTACGGATGCGAACCGCACGCGGGTATCGCCGTGGACGTGGGCCACGCCACCGATCATCCGGACTGCGACAACAAGCGGTGGGGGGCGTTTTCGTTGGGCAAAGGCCCCATTCTCCATCGCGGCGCCAACATTAATCCCGTCGTGGAGGACACCCTGGAACAAGCCGCCAAGAAGGCGAAGATTCCTTATCAGATGAAGGCGGAACCCCGCGGCACGGGCACGGACGCCAACGCCATGCAGCTCAGCCGCGGCGGCGTGGCCACGGGTCTCATCGGCATTCCCAACCGGTACATGCATTCGCCGGTGGAAATGGTCTCGCTGACCGACGTGGAACACGCGGCCAAGCTGATCGCGGAGTGGGTGGCGAGCCTGGAAAGTAAAACCAGCTTCATCCCGTAATCCTTGCGGAAATGGCGCAAGAGAGGCGCCCTCGCCATGTTGCTTTGGGCGGGGGCGCCTTAATTTGCTTGCGTGACGCCGGGGGTCACGGCTTGTAGGCCAGCCAGAGGCGCGTCTGGGGCGTGAGGTCCACGAAGCGGCCATCCTCAAGTCCAGCGGCGCGGGTCCATTCCATGACCTCGCTTTCCCGGTAGGTGTCGCCGCCTTCGGTGTGAAGCAGCATATGGAGGGCGAAGAACAGGCTGAAGGGCGGACCGGTGCGGGCGTCGTCGACGATGAAGTCCTTGATGATGAGCAGTCCGCCGGAGATCATCGCGCCGGCGCAGCGCCGGACCAGGTTCGCGTTCGCTTCGGCGTCCAGCATGTGAATGATGTTGGAGAGAAGCACGAGGTCATACGCATCGCCGGGATCGGCCTCAAGGAAATCACCCTCAATGAACGCGATGCGGTCCTGGAGACCGGCCTGGGCCACTTGTTCGCGCGCGATAGCAACGACATTGGGCTTATCGAGTAATGTGGCGCGCATGCCGGGATGGCGTTGGAGAAAGGCGATGGGGTAGGAGCCCGGTCCGCCGCCGACATCCAGCATCTGGCGGTAGGGCGCAAGGTCGAGGCATTCAAGCATGTCCCGCGCGCTGAGCCGCCCGCCATCGTCCATACCGAGAATAAATGCCCGCAGCTCTTCTTCGCTTTCCTCGGCGCGTCCTTCAAGGGGCGGTTGCCCTTGTTTCACGGCTTCATCGAGGCGCGACCACGCCGCCCATCCGTGGGCCTTGTGTTGCAGGATGTGCCCTTGGTATCCCTCGCTTGAACTGACCAGACACTGCGATGCGGCGGGGGCGTTTTGGTACAGACCATCCTGCTTTTCCACAAGGCCCAGACCCAGGAGCCCATCGAGCAGCATCCGCGTTCCCCGCGGCGACCATCCCAGCTTGTCCGCGATCGCCTCCGCGCTGGCGGGGGTCTCGAGATGATCGAAGAGCCCTGCATTGTTGGCGGTGAACAGGATCTGAGCGCGCGTATACCCGGAAGCCAACTCGTCCAGTTGCCGGGCGAATTCCTTCAAATCGTACGTCATGTATTAGACCTTACGCGAGTGTTGGTGAATCGCCATGCGCATCCATTGGATGCATGCGCGGTTCCTTTGTTTTACCCTTCCGCCGGGCTTTGCGCGAGGCTGGTTTCCACCTCAAGCAGCCCCTGTTCGGGTTCGCCTTCCGCAACCTCCAAAGTCTCGATGTGAAGCATGCGGCACACATCGTCACGCGCGGCCTCGAACGCGCCGAGGGTTTGCGAGGAGCCCGCGATGGCCACGCGCGGCACGGGGGCCTTCATGCTGAGGCTCGCGTCGGCCTTGGCCTTGCGCACGGCGTCGATGACGGCCAGGGCGCTGGCGTAGGTGTCCGCGGACGCGGGTTCCGGGATGGCCGCGAACTCTTCCAGCGCGGGCCAAGGGCTAACATGTATGGATGATTGCATGTCGTCATCATTGGCGTAGGCCCAACTCCACACCTCCTCGGTGAGGAAGGGCAGGAAAGGCGCCAGCATCCGCGTCAAGGCCCGGTGCATGAGGCGCAACGTGGCCGCCGCGCTCAACCGGCCCTCGGTCAGGCCTTCGTCGTAGGTCCGGGGCTTGGCCAGTTCGAGGTAATTGTCGCAGAAGGTGCGCCAGAAGAAGTCCTCGGTGAGACTCAAGGCCTGGGCGTAGTCGAACCGCTCGAATGCCTCCGTCGCCCGCTCCATAAGGGGGCGCAGCTCGGCGATAACCGCGCGATCAATTTCCGCCGTCACGTGGTCAGGCGTCAACTGCGCGCGGTCGAGTTCGGAAAACCGGCCCAGGGCGAATTTGCTGGCGTTGAACAGTTTGGTGCATAGGCGTTTGCCCACGCGGAAGACCTGCTCATCATAGGCGGTGTCCACGCCAAGCCGGGCGCGCGCCGCCCAATAGCGCACGCTGTCCGCGCCGAATTGCTCGATGAGCGGCTCCGGCGTCACCACGTTGCCCTGGCTCTTCGACATCTTCTTGCGCTCGGGGTCCA
>SKRY01000225.1 GCA_007118235.1 Candidatus Hydrogenedentota bacterium
ACAACGTCGCACCCGCCCGCCTTGCACTTCGCGGCCGCTTCATCACATTGGTCCGTTTCGGGATCCTCGTCCACTCCCTCGAAGACCAACGCCTTGGGGAACGCGGTCAACACCTGATCAAGGGCGCCGTTTTCCCGCGCGGAACCCCGGCCCGTGACCACGAACGGCCGCTCGCCGAACCGGCGTATGCTTACTCCAATATCTCGGATCGCGCCAGCGCCAAACTGAATTTCCGTTGGCATGCGGTACACAAACTGCATGAAAACCCCCTTCCGCGTGGTGCTCTATCTTTTGCTTTTTCTGCTTACTCGCCGCGAAGCCGTTGCTCGAGTTCGGAAACCGCCGAAGATGCCCGGCGCTCGATCAACTGGATATTCTTGCGGGCCTTGCTGGCCGCCTCGGAATCGGGATCGATCCGATCGGCCGTCTTCCAAGATTCGAGCGCTTCATCGTGGCGGCCTTGGTGATACAAGGAATGTCCCAAGTAGGTATGGGCCCACGTATTCTTGTAGTGGGTTTCGATAGCTGTACGGAACAAACCCTCGGCCTCGTGGTATTTCTTCTCATTGAAACGCCGCCGGCCCTTCTTCACCAGCTTGTGGGCTCGCTCCGCCCCCTCGCGCTCGCCTTCTTCCTCGTGCAGCGCCCGGTTCAACTTACGGACATCGTTGCGCACGCCCTGAAAGGCTTCCATCGGCCGCTCCTTGCGCTTGAGCACGCGGCGCAGATGGTACTTTACGTTGTGAAAGAATGTTCGGAACCTGTCTTTTGGGGTCTTACTCATTACCTTCCCCTCCATCGCCCTTGCCGCCCTTGCGGGCATATCCGCCGCACACATGTGTAAAACAACGCGCCAGCGATTCAATACTTAACGAAGCCGAACCCAGGGTAAGCTTCACCCCTTCTTTTCATGATACCATGATAGCCGTTACCTTATCTAAGGAAACCCCCGGCGATTGGGGCCTGACCAAACGGAAGGAGGTATCACCATGCGCCTAACAACGATTCTTTCGGCTGGATTCGCGGCGGCTATTCTGTTGTCCCCGGCCGCTGCCGATGACGCCCTGGTGGAGCGTATCGCCGAAGCCGCTCATTCCCTTGAAGACGAGGCCGATCTGGATCCGCTCCTGGACCGCATAGGGGATGAGCGTTACGTCTTGCTCGGCGAGGCGTCGCACGGGACCGCCGAGTTCTATGAGTGGCGCGCGGCCATCAGCCGGCGGCTCATCGAGGAAAAGGGGGTCAACTTCATCGCCGTCGAGGGAGACTGGGCGTTGAGTTACCGGCTGAACCGGTACGTCAAGGATTTGCCGGGCGCCGCGGACAGCGCGCGGGCGGTGCTTGAGGAGTTTGACCGCTGGCCGCGCTGGATGTGGGCCAACGAACAGATCGTTGAACTCGCGGAATGGATGCGCTCGTATAACGAAGGCAGGAACCTCGAGGACCGCGTGGGCTTCTATGGCATTGATGTCTACAATACGGAACGTTCGCTTGAGAAGCTCCGCGACTACGCGGCGGACCAAGGCGGCGCACTGGCGGAAGCCGCGGAGGCGTTGTACGAGTGCTTCGGGCCACACGCGGACTCTCCCCAGGGGTACGCGATGGCGGTGGCGCAGCGCGGCGTATCCTGCGCGAACGCAGCCGAGGCGATGGTCGAAGTCCTTCGCGATCAACGCGAGGCCTTGGAGGATGAGAATCGTCAAGCGTATTTCTCGGCGAAACAGAACGCCTATGTGGTGAAGAATGGCGAATGGCATTACCGCGCCATGCTTGCCGGTCCCGCGGACTCGTGGAACGCCCGCGCCCAGCATTTCTTCGACACCGCCGAACGTCTGATGGCCTACCACGGCCCCGATAGCCGGGGTATCGTGTGGGCGCACAATACCCACATCGGCGACGCCCGCGCCACCGATATGGCGGCCGCCGGCCAACACAACATCGGCCAACTTGTCCGCGAGGCCCATGGCGAGGACCAAGCAGTCCTTGTGGGGTTCAGCACCTATCGCGGCTCGGTCTTGGCGGGGCCGGCTTGGGAAGCGCCCATGCAAGAGATGCAGACCCCCGAGGGAAGAAGCGGGAGTTACGAGGACCTCTTCCACCGGACGGGAAAAAGCGCGTTCCTCTTGGTGTTCGATGACGAACTGCGCGCCGATCCCGCCTTACAACAACCCCGGCCGCACCGGGCCGTTGGCGTGGTCTACAACCCCGCGCAGGACCAGCTTCGCAACTACGTGAACACCGTACTCCCCGAACGCTACGACGCGCTAATCTTCATCGAGGAAACCCAAGCGCTCGACGCGTTGCATGAACCCGGCGGCTGATAATGGCCGATTGTGAGGAGACCGGGCCACCTCGGACGCGCCGGAGGCGCGATAGCAACTAGCCTGGGGCAAGCGAAGCGTAGCCCCAGGATTGGCCGTCTCCCCGCATATCCGTCCTGAAGGGACGGAACAAGGATGCCGCGCTTGCTCCGGTCCCTTCAGGACCGATTTCTGTGGTGGCTTGTGACCTAGGGCTGCGCTTCGCTTGCCCTAGGCTACTCCCCATGGCGCCTTCGGCGCCTTACCCATCTACGCGGGAGAGGAACGAATTGGCGGACATCTGGATAAACCACGCGAGGTCCGGATCGCCGGGGATGACGCCCACGGTGTC
>SKRY01000207.1 GCA_007118235.1 Candidatus Hydrogenedentota bacterium
ACGCCGCGCTGGTGCGACTGGAATGGCCGGTTCCGGGACGACGTGCGCCGCTATTGGCATGGCGATCACGCCGCGAAGACCGATTTCGCCCTCCGCCTCACCGGCAGTCCGGACTTCTATCAAGGGGCGGGGCGTCCGCCTCAGAATAGCATCAACTTCGTGACCGCCCACGATGGTTTCACCCTGCGCGACCTCGTCTCCTACAATCACAAGCACAACGAGGCCAATGGCGAGAACAACCGCGACGGCTCCAATCACGACCTGAGCTGGAATTGCGGCGTCGAGGGCGAGACGGACAATGCCGAGGTCAACGAGTTGCGCCTGCGGCTCCAGAAGGACTTCATCGCCACCTTGTTCCTCTCGCTGGGAACCCCCATGCTGTTGGGCGGGGACGAGTTCGGCCGGACCCAGCGCGGCAACAACAACGCATATTGCCAAGACAACACGGTTTCGTGGTGCGACTGGCGCTTGCTCGACGAGTACGCCGATCTGCATCGTTTCTGCAAGAAGATGATCGCCTTCCGCAAGACGCACCCCGTGTTGCGGCGCACCCGCTATTTCACGGGCAAACCCGCGGGCGGCGATGGCGCGCCGGATCTCGCGTGGTTCAACCCGTGGGGACAGGACCTTCAGTGGGAAAACCACGACCCGTGCATCGCCTGCATGATTCATCCCTCCCAAAACGAAGGGGCAGGCCTCTATTTCATGTTCAACCCCACCCTGAGCGCCGAGCCATTTCGGATACCCAAGGGTTCGTGGCGGTGCTGCATCAACACCGGCCTCCCTTCCCCGTATGACTTCCCAAAAACGGATGACGCCCCCGTGGTTCAGGCCCACGAACGGTTTGTCCTCGGCCGCAAGGCCCTCGCGGTGTTTGCCTCCGTGGACTTCGGCGCGTGATGCGCCCGCCCGGGGTTGTGCGCGCCGCATGCCTCCAAGGCTCACGGTCCATGCCTTAACGCCCGCGTTGTTCGCCGTGTATAATGGCGGCGCGCATCGGACACTAGGCCATGCATCAGGAACAAGGGGGCTTCGCGCCCAGGCGAAAGGACGTAGACGTGACGCAGCAGGCGGACGGCGGAGACATCCTGCGGCTACAGGACGTGACGGTGCGCTATGGGTCCTTCGAGGCCTTGTCCGGCGTGTCCTTCGACCTGAGCGAAGGGCGCGTGGGGTTGCTGGGTCCCAACGGGGCCGGCAAGAGCACGCTCATCCGCACGATCCTGGGCTTCAATCGGGCCGCGCGGGGCGCTGTCCGCGTGTTCGGCTTGCCCATGCCGCAAAAGGCGCTGGAAGCGCGCCGCCGCCTCGGCTACGTGCCCGAGCGGGAAGCGGCGGCGCACACCGTGAGCGGGGTGTCGTTCCTCACCTACATGGGCCAGATCGCGGGCATGAGCCGGGTGGACGCCATGGAGCGCGGGCACGAGGCGCTCAACTTCGTGGGCATCGGCGACCAGCGCTACCGGCGCATGGAGACCTATTCCACGGGCATGCTTCAGCGGTTCAAGATGGCCCAGGCGCTTATCCATGACCCCAAGCTGCTTCTGCTCGATGAGCCCAGCAATGGCCTTGACCCCGAGGGCCGCATGGAAATGCTCGAACTCATCCGGGACGTGGCGCGTCTGCGAAACGTTAGCGTGCTGTTGTCCTCTCATCTCTTGCCCGACGTACAACATGTCTGCGAACGGATCGTCATCCTGAACAAGGGCCGCATCGTCCAGGATGGGTCCGTGGATGAACTCACGGCGCCCCGGGAGCGGCAATACGAAGTGCGGACACGCGACCACGCAAACGCGGGCGGGGTCCCGTTTCAGGAAACGCTCGAATCGGCGGGATTCACGTGCCGCGCGGAGCGCGACGGTTTGTTGCGGGTGACGTTGCCCGAAGGCGAATCCCCCCAGCGCCTGTTCGTCCTCGCCAGCGAACACGGCACGCAGATCCGGCATTTCGCGCCCGCGCGCACCAGCTTGGCGGAAGCGTTTCTTCAAGCCATGGGGGCCTCGTAACCCATGCCCGTCCATCGCCGCACCTACCGAAGCTACGAGGGAGATATCCGCCGCCATTTCCGCTGGGCCATTATCACGGCGCAAGACTTGCGGGTGCTCTTCAAGTTCCGGATCGTCTACCTGCTTCTTATCGTGGCGGGGTTTCACATCTTCTTCCGGGTCATGCATGTGGTGAGCTACAACATCGCCATGCAGGACCCCCACAGCATCATGGCGATGCTCGTGCGGGAGGCCAACCTGCTCGCGGTTGACGGCGCCCTCTTCCTGGGTTTCCTGCGCATCCAATGGCTCTTGGTGTTTCTCGTCATTCTTTTCGCGGGATCCGGGGCGATCTGCAACGATGTTCGCAATAACCTCATCGAAGTCCTCTTCGCCAAGCCGTTGTCGTGGCGCGACTATGCCTTGGGCAAATTCATGACGCTGGCGGGGCTCGGCCTCGCGCTTACCGTGGTTCCCGTGCTGGCGCTTATCCTCCTCCATAACCTGATGGCGCCAAGCTGGGACACGTTGCACGAAAGCGTGGCGTGGCTTTGGCCCAGCGCGGCGTTGTCCCTGCTCTATGTCATTCCGGCTGCCCTTGCCGTCCTCGCCGCGTCGGCGCTGCTGCCGCAACAGAATTACGCTGGGGCTTGCGTGGTGGCGCT
>SKRY01000098.1 GCA_007118235.1 Candidatus Hydrogenedentota bacterium
GAACCGCATCAAGACCACCGTGCATGAGGAACTGGCGGCCCGTTATGGCGAGGAGCGCTATGCGGAGGTCGCGGGCGACATCACCGAGGTGTACGAGGATGTCGTCAAGACCCTCATGCGCGATCAGATCATCACGGAACGCAAGCGCCTGGACGGACGCGATCTCACCACGGTGCGCCCGATTACCATCGAGGTGGGTCTTCTGCCGCGCGTGCACGGCTCCTGCCTGTTCACCCGTGGCGAAACCCAAGCGCTCGTAACCGCGACCCTGGGCACAAGCCGCGATGAGCAGCGCCTGGACGAACTGACCGGCGAGGAGTTTCGCCGCTTCATGCTCCACTACAACTTCCCGCCGTTCTCCGTGGGTGAGACCCGGCGGTTCATGGGGCCGGGCCGGCGCGAGATAGGCCACGGCAAACTGGCCGAGCGGGCGCTCAACGCCGTGCTCCCGCTGGACGAAAACATTGACCCCGAGTTCGACCAAGATTTCCCCTACACCATCCGCGTGGTGTCCGATATCACGGAGAGCAACGGCTCGAGTTCAATGGCCTCGGTGTGCGGCGGTTCGCTGGCGCTGATGGACGCGGGCGTTCCCGCGAAGACCGCTGTCGCAGGCATCGCCATGGGTCTCATCAAGAAGGACCAGGAGGTACGCATCCTCACCGACATCCTGGGCGACGAGGATCACCTCGGCGACATGGACTTCAAGGTGTGCGGCACCCGCGAGGGTATCACGGCCTTGCAGATGGACATCAAGGTCCAGGGACTGGATCGGGAGATCATGACGCAGGCGCTTCAACAAGCCCGCGACGCGCGGCTCCACGTCCTCGACGAGATGGATAAGTGCATGTCCGGGCCGCGCTCCGAGATCTCGCAATACGCGCCGCGCATCTTCACGATCAAGATTGATCCCGACAAGATCCGCGACATCATCGGCCCGGGCGGCAAGGTCATCCGCGAAATCCAGAACCAGAGCGGCGCCGACATCGACATTGAAGACGACGGCACGGTGAATGTGGCGGCGAGCAAGCGGGAGGAGGCCGACGAGGCCATTCGCATGATCGAAGCCATCACGGCCAGTCCGGAGATCGGCCAAGTTTACACGGGCAGCGTCAGCCGGATCATGAACTTCGGCGCCTTCGTCTCCTTCATGGGGGGCAAGGAAGGCCTTGTCCATATTTCCGAGCTGGCGCCCGGCCACGTGCGCGAGGTCACCGATGTCGTCAACGTGGGCGACGAGATCAAAGTGAAGCTCGTGGAAATCGACAAGATGGGCCGCCTCAATCTCTCGAAAGTTGAAGCCGATCGTGAGTTGGGCCTCCTTTCCGAGGAAGACGAAGCCCTTGCCGCTGCGTCCAAGAAGGAAGGCGGCGGTGATCGCGGCGGAAGGCGCGGCGGCGGTGATCGTGGCGGTGATCGTGGCGGCCGCCGGGGCGGCGGTGGCGGTGACCGCGGCGGCAATCGCGGTGGCGGCGGCCGGCGGTAGCAAGCGCGGCCATTCCCCCCAATCGCCGGGTAAGCGGCTGCTCCAGGGAACAACATCCCCCTTGATCCCCCTTCAAAGGGGGGATTTCCCAGTCCAAAGCCGCCACACTGGGTAGGCCGCCGTTCACCCCCAGGTGAACGGGATGAATTCCCCCTTGGAAGGGGGTGGCCCGTAGGGCCGGGGGATGTAAACACCCCGCACACCGCCGAATCCGGCGATTGGGGATTCCCCGTACACGCGACAACCATGACAGCAGACGAGGCGTCTCACCAGGAGGCGCCTCGTCTTCCAGAGGTGACAGTCCCCATGCCTATTCAGGCGTATTCACAAGACACCGCCATCGTCCACACCTTTCCCAATGGGTTGACCTTGGCGATGGAATTCATTCCCCATGTCCACTCCATAAGTGCGGGCGTGTGGATAAAGACCGGTTCCGGCAACGAGCTTCCCGAACATGGGGGCATCTCGCATTTCATTGAACACTTGTTGTTCAAGGGAACGCGGAACCGGTCCGCGCGTGACTTGGTCGAGTCCATCGAGAGCAAGGGCGGCCAGATAAACGCGTTCACCACGCGCGACACCACCTGCCTCTACGTCAAGGTGCTCGAAAGTCAATGGCAGGTGGCCGTCGATGTGCTCGCCGACGTCGTCCGCAACTCCCTGCTGTGCGACGTCGAAAAGGAGCGCAACGTCATCCTGGAGGAAATCGCCTCCATCGAGGACGTGCCCGAGGAACTAGCGCACGACCTCTTCACCGAGCGCCTGTGGCCGGGCCATCCACTTGGGCGGCCCATCACGGGCACCACGGAGAGCGTGGGCCGGATTACCGAAGCGGAACTCGCCGCCTACTACCACACGTGGTACCGCCCGGAAAACATCATCTTTTCCATGGCGGGCAATTTCGACCCCGAGCAGGTTTACCAACGGCTTGCCGAGGATTTCGAGGATGCCGAGGCGGGCGAAGCGCCCGAAGACTTCACGCAACCGCCCCGCTTCACCAGCGGTATCCAAGCCGCCGAGCGGGACATCGGCCAGAGTCACGTCTGCTTCGGGTTTCCCGGCCCCACCTGCACGAGTTCGCGCCGGTATGTCTATGACCTGCTCGCCAGCGCCTTGGGCGGCGGGTCCACCTCGCGGCTATTCGAGAAGGTCCGGGAGGAC
>SKRY01000378.1 GCA_007118235.1 Candidatus Hydrogenedentota bacterium
CCCCGGCCCTACGGGGCGCGCGGGAGGAGTGCGGAGTCCTCGACTTGCGCCGCGCCCTCCCGCGTCTGTACTGTAAGGCCGGTTCCTCGGAGGAACCTTAATACTCGGCCGATGCCAAAGTTGTGCGAAGCCATGGTTGGGCTTGTCTTGTCCGTGAGGTGGCACGGGCTTCCAGCCCGTGACTCATGGCCTGGAAGGCCATGCTGGCTCCAAACCTGGTTTCGGCGGGAAGGGCGAGCGCAGGTTGTCGTCATACGGCAATTTGGGCCGGCGCGAAAATGCACACAATTCGGCAACGGTTCGGATGGCAGGGCAAACCCGCGCCAGAGGCGCGAGAGCGATTAGCCTGGGGCAAGCGAAGCGCAGCCCCAGGGTTGGCTGGCCCCCCCGCCTATCCGTCCTGAAGGGACGGCACAAGGGCGCGGCGTTCACCCCGGTCCCTTCAGGACCGATTCCGGAGGCGGCCTGTGACCTGGGACTGCGCTTCGCTTGTCCCAGGCTACTGTCTGATGACGCTTTCAGCGCCGTGTACCCCTAGGGTTGAGCCATGGTCCCCGTGCGGGTCAAGCTTGAACTGCGAAGTAACAGGGGACATCTCTCTTCGCGTGTGGCCCATACGTAATTGACGCACAACGATCTGCGGCAAAGACCGGTTTGGAACTACGATACAGTTCACACCCAATCGGTCCATTCACACATTTGCGGCGGACGATTACTGGACCAACTACAACGAACTTACCATGCGGGGGAAAACCGCGGTGCAAGTCTCTGTATCACCTGAAATCAACACGCTATTGGACAACGCCGCCGCGTTAAGCGCCCGGCGGGGGTTGCCCTATGTGGGGGTGGAGCATCTGTTCGAGATGACCGTCGAGAACACCTCCGTTCTGCCCCGCGCGTTCGCTGAACAGCATTTCCCTACCTTCAACACCATCGTGCGCGAACTCCACCGGGAAGCGTGGCAAGGCGTTTTGCCCGTCGCGGGGCAAGAAGTCTTTTACACACCCCGGTGCGCGGCCGTCTTGAACGAAGCGGGCCGCATCGCCCGCCGCATGGGACACGCTGCCCCCGGCGGTGGCCACGTGTTAATGGCCATCCTTGCCGACCCCCATGGCGCGCCCGCGCGGGCCATGGACCGGCTCCAGCTAAACCGCGGCGCCATGCTGAACGCCTTGCGGGACGATCTGCTCAAGATGAAGAGCGGCGGCCCGGATCGCGCGCGAAAGGATGAACAATCGCAACAAGGACAAGGGGGGTCAGAGCAGGCCAGCGAGCGTTTCACCAGCCCCCTGGAGGGAGTGACCCGCGATCTGACCAAGGCGGCCCGCGAGGGGAGGATCGGACCGGTCATCGGCCGCGATCGCGAAATCGGCCAACTCCTTGAGATCCTTTCGCGCAAAGGCAAGAACAACGCCATACTCGTAGGCGATCCCGGGGTCGGCAAGACCCAGATCGTGGAAGGTATGGCGTTGGCGGGGAGCAAGGGAAAGGGTGGCGAGGCCTTGAGCCGCTACCGCTTCCTTGAACTCAACATCGCGTCTCTAACGTCGGGGACCCAGTACCGGGGGGCCTTCGAGGAAAAGGTCTCGGAGCTTCTCGAAGTGCTCAAGCATTCGCGGAACATCATTCTGTTTATCGACGAGATTCACCTCATCATGGGAACGGGCTCCGCTGGAGGCGGCGCGGTGGACCTGGCGAATCTCCTCAAGCCCGCGCTCGCCCGGGGCGAGATCCGCTGCATCGGCGCCACGACATTGGAAGAATACCGCAAGTGCATTGAAAAGGATTCCGCCCTGGACCGCCGCTTTCAAATGGTCCGGGTCGAACCCTTGAGCCAAGGCGCGGCGTGGGAGGTGTTGAACCAGCTCCGGCCTTCCTACGAGAAACACCACGGCGTCCGCATTAGCCGGAAAGCCCTGCACGCCGCCATCACGCTTACCACGCGCTACATGCCCGCGCGCTACCTTCCGGACAAAGCGATAGACGTGGTGGACCAGGCCTGCGCGCGGCGCCGCCTGTACGAGGTGGCCACGAAGAGCCGGCCCGATATGTTCGAGCATGGCGCCCCGCTCATCGAACGAGACAAAGTAACGCCCCACGACATCCGCAAGGTGGTCAGCCAGATGAGCGGCGTTCCCATCGAGGAGATAACCGCCGAGGAACGCCAGCGCCTTGAGGGGCTGGAACAGAAATTCAAACAGCGCATCATGGGACAGGACGAAGCCGTGGCCCGCGTCGTGGCGGCCGCGAAGAAGAGCCGCGCGGGGCTGGCCGACCCGAACCGGCCGGACGCGGTCCTGTTCTTCCTTGGCCCCACCGGCGTGGGTAAAACACAGATGGCCAAGACGTTGGCGGATTACGTCTTTGGCTCGGAGGGCCACCTCATCACCTTCGACATGTCGGAGTACAGCGAGGCCCACAGCGTGTCCCGCTTGGTTGGGGCGCCGCCCGGTTACGTGGGCTACGGGGAGGAGGGTCAACTCACGGAGGCCGTGCGCAACCGGCCCTTCTCGGTGCTGCTCTTCGACGAAATCGAGAAGGCCCATTCCAAGGTGTTTGATGTGTTCCTGCCGCTTCTGGACGAAGGCCGCCTGAAGGACAGTGTGGGCCGGTTGGTCAACTTCCGGAATTGCATGGTCATCTTCAC
>SKRY01000496.1 GCA_007118235.1 Candidatus Hydrogenedentota bacterium
ACCCTTCCACGTACTCCCTGCCTCGGTGGGGAGCCGTGTGCGCCGTCTTTGGCCTTCCCCTCCACCTCTCCGCCCCGAGCGCCGCATCACGCACAAACTTTCATAACATGATAAGCTGACGAATGTAACGTTAGAATGTTTTTTACTAAATATATTGACACACCTTATGTAGCGCTGTTACCGTTCATATGGTGCGCATCCGATCCCAAGGCTTCCCGCGTGCGGGGGCGCGGGCGTCAAAGGCGCGGTACGGAACATGGAGGAGATTTAGCCATGAACATTAGCCGACTAACCGAATCTGTGGTCTGCGGACTACCTTGCATAGCGTGGACGGGCACGTTCGAGTTGGACGTGGAAAGAGAGGAGTGGCTGGAGAGCATCCGGCAGTAGCGCAATCGTTGCGCCGTGGCGGCGTGGCGTGAGGCATTGCCCCCGCGCCTTGCGTCTCACGCCACGGCGCAAGGCCGCCAGGAGATGGGCGACGGTAGTAAGGAGTATACTGACATGCGAATAAGAATCGGTTTGACGCTCCTGATGATAACGCTGTGCGCCTCGCCGGCGTTTGCGGTGACCCCTGAGGAGGGTTATTTCGACGTTGATGAAGAACAATACCAACTGCCGCCCGACGAGGAGCTTACGCCCGTGCCTTCCTTGGCCCCAGAGGAGCGCGAAGACCTCTATGAGTATCTGGATATGCTGGGCGAGCGCCACGGGTACTATAGCTTAGAGCGCAAAGACAACTTGCGCGAAGCATTCGAGCTTGAGACCATCGCGGATTGGGTTGAACAGAGACGGCGGTGGACTTGGGGGCCCGGGGAGTCCACCCAGGAGAAGATAGACGAGGTGCGGCACCCCTTGCGCGATATGCATGATCCCTGGCTGTTTGTGGTCGCCTTTGGGGCGTTCGACGAGGAGCCCGTGGATTGGGGGATCGTTTGGCGGGCGTTGCGTATCCTGCGGCAGGTCGACCCGCATCCCGACCTGGTGGATCCGGATCCCGACACGGAACGCTTGGTCCGGAAGGTCTTCCGGCAACCCATTGCCCATCCGCTCCCCGGCGGCCAAAACACGGCCATCCGGAAATCCCTAAGCCGCCTTCGGCAGTGGTGGCCGGAGGAGCCGTGGCCGGAGTATGCCGCAGAGATTTGGGAGACCGCGCTCACCCTGCCCGATCAGCCAAGCGATCGCGACATTTTGCCCCTCGCCGAGGGCGAATCGCGTGAGGCCGAGGCCGAAGTCGCGGAGGCGGCCGCTTCCGAAATTTCGTTTTTCCACGCCTACCGGGAACGTGGAAGTGAAGTTGTCGAGCGGGTGGAAACTGGCGCCGATGAGGGACAATATACGATAACGCCTCGCCTGGCCCAGGCAATCGAGGGAGTCCAGGAGGCATGGGCTGGGCAAGGGGAAAAGGGACGCCCTCCCCGTCCTGGTCCCTGAAGCACCGGCGAAAAGTGTTTCCCGGGTGAACCAGTAGTGACCGGAACAACCGTTGCGCCGTGGCGGCGTGGCGTGAGGCGTTGTCCCCGCGCCTTGCGGCTCACGCCACGGCGCAACGCCGCCACGAGATGGGCGGGTCCATGAGGCCCAACGGGCCGGGAAGGCTGCGCCCGGCGCCCCCGTCATTCCCGCAAGGGGATTCGTCACGGAACGTACAGTGGGCTTTGAGAAGCGCTGCCTTCGACGGCTTGTTAGACCATGCCGAAGACCGGCTCTGAATCCCCGCAAGCGGGAATCCAGAACCCTTTGCTGTCCGCTCGGGGTTAGGGATGGATCCCCGCTTGCGCGGGGATGACGAAGGGGGGCGCGGGCAAAGGACGGATGAGCGCGGCAATGCTCACATGGCAGCCGACGCGTACGAGCTGGACGCGGAAACCGAGGAGTGGCTGGAAAGCATCCGGCAGTAGAACAACCGTTGCGCCGTGGCGGCGTGGCGTGAGGCGTTGCCCCCCCGCGCCTTACGCCTCACGCCACGGCGCAACGCCGCCGGTTCCCTGCCGTTGGCGGGCTCTTTCAGGGCTTGTCACGCGCGCCGTCTGTTTTCAAGTTAGCCTAGGCCGTCGATTTCCCAGCCCTCGCGGTAGGCTTGGCGCAGATAGGCGTTGGCTTCTGGTTTGTTGGGGAACTCCAGGTTCCGCGCATCCCATTCCAGACGTTCGCCGACGAACAGGTTGGCGATGTTGCCCATGAGCACGGTTTCCGTCAATCGGCCGCCGTAGGCGAAGGGCGTGCTGGTGAGGCCTCGTCCCAGGCACGCGTCCACGAATTGATGGTAGTGGTTCACGTCGCCTTGGCGGCCGATGCGGTCCTCGAACCATTCCACGGCGTCTTGAAGATCATCTTCCGGCAACACGTGCGGGGAGGACCCATGGGGCATGTACAGATAGCCCCGCTCACCGATCAGCATGGAGCCATCCGCCGAGAGGTCATCCTCGCCGATGGGCCAGCCTTCCGTGTCCACGGGGCCGGAGTCGTACCAATAGTAGTCGATGTCGCCGGTGGTGAACCGCGTTCCGGGAAAGCGGTGGAGCACCGTGTTGTTTCCGGAGTACGTTTCTTCGTAGGGCGGTGTCCCATGACTCTCGATCCATTTTGGCGCGGTGAGTTCGAGGCACGTGAACACGGCGTCCATCATGTGACCGCCCATGTC
>SKRY01000350.1 GCA_007118235.1 Candidatus Hydrogenedentota bacterium
ATGGCCGTGCCGAACCAGCCGATCATCGCCGCGCCGATGGACGACGTAATGTGGTCGTAGCCCGGCGCCGTGTCCGTGGTTAACGGCCCCAGGGTGTAGAAGGGCGCCTCGCCACACCATTCGAGCTGCTTGTCCATGTTTTCCTTGATCATGTGCATGGGGACGTGGCCGGGGCCTTCGTTCATGACCTGCACGCCGGATTCCCACGCCCGGCGCGTGAGTTCACCTTGCGTCTTCAGTTCGGCGAACTGGGCCTCGTCGTTGGCGTCGGCTATGGAGCCAGGCCGCAAGCCGTCGCCGATCGAAAACGCGATGTCGTACGCCGCCATGATCTCGCAAATCTCGTCCCAATGGGTGTACAGGAAGTTTTCTTGGTGATGGGCCAAACACCACTTCGCCATGATCGAACCGCCCCGGCTGACGATGCCCGTCATGCGATTGGCGGTGAGCGGGATGTAGCGCAAGAGCACGCCGGCATGAATGGTGAAGTAGTCCACGCCCTGCTCGGCTTGTTCGATGAGCGTGTCGCGGAACACCTCCCACGTCAAGGCTTCGGGCCTGCCGTCCCCCTTCTCCAGCGCCTGGTAGATGGGCACCGTGCCGATGGGTACCGGCGAATTGCGGATGATCCACTCCCGGGTCTCGTGAATATTGGCCCCGGTGGACAGGTCCATCACGGTGTCGGCGCCCCAGCGAATCGCCCAGACCATTTTCTCCACTTCCTCTTCGATGGAGCTGGTCACCGCGCTGTTGCCGATGTTGGCGTTGATTTTCACCAAGAAATTCCGCCCGATGATCATGGGCTCGAGTTCGGGGTGGTTGATGTTCGCGGGGATAATCGCGCGGCCGCGGGCGACTTCATCGCGGACGAACTCGGGCGTGATCGCCTCGGGAAGCGACGCGCCCCAGTTCACGCCGGGATGCTGCTTCTTGAGTTCCTCCCTCACCTCTTCCAACCGCATGTTCTCGCGGATGGCGATGTATTCCATCTCGGGTGTGACTTCGCCGCGCCGCGCGTAATGCATCTGAGTGACGCGCGCCCCCGGTTTCGCCCGCATGGGATTGGGCGGCGCGGGAAAGCGGATGGTCTGGAGGTTGGGATCCTCCGCCCGGCCGCGGCCATAGCTGGATGACACGCCCTCCAATTCCTCGACATCGCCGCGCTGCACGATCCACGGGCGCCGCCGGGGCGACAGCCCACGCCGCACGTCGATGCCGGCATCGGGATCCGTGTAGGCTCCGCTGGTGTCGTATACCGTGAGGGGCGGATTGGATTCCTCCGCGGCGTGGTCATTCCCATGCCGCACGCGCGTGGCCGCCTGCTGAATCTCGCGCATGGGGACTTGGATGGAGGGATCACTGCCTTGCACGTAAATCTTGCGCGCGTTCGGAAACGGCTCCCGTGTAATACCGTGAGCCGTGTTGTGAAAGACGGTTCTATTCTTGGAGGAAATCGCCATGAGATCGTTATCCTTGTTCAGAATACCACTACAGATTTCGCCCTGACTCCAGCTTCATCAAGGACGCGCGCGAAAATTGCTCCCGGCCCATGGAGCGGGGTGGCATTGCCCAATTCGGACCACGTTCGGCCCAAGGCATAAGCCCGGCAGGCTAGCGACGGCATGCCGCTACGGGAAAACGACACTGGCGAAGGATACTATTCCGCCCGCGGGATCGGGCGCGTAATGGTAATGGATAAGTTCGCTGGCGCCGCCCGGCGCGCGCCCCCGCAAAGCCTTGATGGAGGCGTATATGCAGTTGAGCCCGCACACACGCCGCTGGTTGTGGTCCTTCATGACCGAATTGTAGAAGCCCTCGGCATTGCCCGAAATGGCATGCGCGAGATCTTCGCGGTCCCGTTGTTCGACGTCCTGAATCACCTTGGCGTCAATGTCAAAGGGATCGCCAAACCGTTGGCCTACATGCGCCAGATCCGCGCCGGCGATCACGGTTACCGTCTGGGAGGATTGGGCGGTTACATCGCGGCAGGTCTCAAGAAAGCGTTCGACCTCTGGCGCCGCGCCCGCGCCGCCGAGTTCGCCCGAGGCCGAGAAGTTGCCGCACAAGATAGGCGCGATGCGGACGTCCTCGCCAAACAGATAACTCAACATCAAGGCTTGAAACTCTATGGAATGCTCGGTGCGATGGACAGTCTCGTAGGCGAAGGGGTCCCACGAGCAAGCGGCCGCCAACGCGTCCACAATGTCCGGGTCCGTCCGCAATGTCCCCAACGGCGTCTCGAAATCCTTTTTCGTGAGCACGATGGGCGCGGGCGGTCCCGCATGCGCCACGCCGAAGATCAGGGCGACATCGGGCTTGCCGGCTTGGAGCAGACGCAAGTAACTGGCGGCGTAGGCGGCGCCACCCCGCGGATAGTCGATGTGCGGCGCGATGAGGCCGCGCGGCGGGCGATCCCCGGGCGTTACCTCGCTGGGAAGCTGGCCGGGGCCGTCGGGGCTGGCGAAGGGTTCGGCCAAGAACGCGCGGAGTTCCTCGGGATCTTCCGGGTAGGATCGGCCCGCCAGATACGCCGGCCGGGTGGGAGACTCCATGAAAGCCCGGTCCACCTTCTCCTGCACCTCGAAGAAGTGGGCCGTCGCGAGGAACCCATTCTGGTCCAGTTGGGAGACCACCGTGTGGATGGCCTTGTCATCCACGACATCATGCCCGAACTGCTCCCGGAACACGGCCTTGATGGCGGCCTCGTCGTTCTGCCCGTCCAGGAGGCTTGCAATGAAGTACGCCGCGGGCGACAGAAGAAGCTGTTCCTCAATGTAGCCCTGAGGATCACTCAAACAGATCAGGGTCTCCTGCCCATGTTGGAAAGGGACTGCGTCGACGTAGCGTAATGCAGGCAAACCCATGCCTCGTTCTCCCTTACCTCTCCTCGGGCGCCGCCTCCGCACACTTGGGCCCATAAAGTATGGAAGCGGGACTCGAATTCGCTTCGAACCCCGCCTCAAAAAATCCCCGCATTGTGCCGTTGGCCGAGAAACGTTTGAACCTTGGCCACTAGGGGGGTGTCCTCACGATAGCCTCCCAACGTCCGCCTTACGACGGCATGTTGTGGACTACACGGATATCGGACTCCCGGTTCAAACTGTTAAGGATCAACGTTTAACTCAGCCTATTCGAACACTGCAGGGAAAATCAGCAGCTTCAAGCTTACTGTAGCAGAGTCCGGCGCAATCCGTCAACCAATCGCCGGGGCGGATTTTGCCGGACGTGGCGGGGACGTCTTGCCGGTAATCGACATGCCGCCCGGGGACGGCGGGGCGCTGCGCGGCTTCCTTCTCACTACCCAGCGCCCATGACGAGCACTATCACGAGGTCGCCCTGGTCAAGGTCGAAGGCGCCCAAGCATAACTCGTCCCCCGGCACGAGGCGGCTTGTGGTCCGCAGAGCGTTCACCCTGATGGGGTTGCCGTCCTCGTCGCGTTCATCCCGTTGCTTGGTGACGCGTATCTCGGCGCGTATACGGCCATCGCGTTCCTTGCTCAACGGGGTGACATGAAGCGTGTAACGGTCCGTGAGTTCGAGTTCGGCTTCTTGCCCATAGTCCGCGCGGATGCTGCCCGATGTTAGGTAACGATAGGTATCATACCCCAAGTGTTCCAGGGCGTTCCGCACGTCTCCCAGCGCCGTGTCAAAATAAGGTTCGTCGCGGTTCTCCCGCGCCGCCTGCACGGCCGTATAGCCGACCCTGGCCGGTTCATGTTGTTGCGCGGCCGCGCTCCATGCGGCCAGAACACTGGCCAGCGCCAACACGCATATCTTCACCAGAGGTCTTCCTCCGCGGTGGTTACCCATACGGTCGTGGTGCCGTTTTCCGTGGAATACGATGAAACATCCGCGTTCTCGAGGTCGGTCGAATAGGATTCGACCACGCTTCCTTCCACCTCTCCCCTTTCGCCGGTAAACACCGCGAAAAGGGATGCCGATGCGATAAGCGCCGCCGCGGCGACCGAGGACAACGTCCAAAGACGGTTGAAATGCCAAGCAGGGGCCTGCGCGGCCTCGATACCCTCGCGAATCCCTTCCATGAAGGCCGGGAACTGACTATTGCTGATGGCCTCGCGGCGCGCGGTGATTTGGGCGCCTTCCCGCATTTGTTCGAGGATCGCGAGCGTCTGGACGCACGAGGCGCATTGCGCCGCATGGCGGGCCGCCGGCGTATCTGGCGTCATGCCTTCATCGAACCATTGCTCGACGGTTTTGGCCCATCTACATCTATCCATCTCTATTGTCCTTCCACGACGCCCATTTGGATCAAGTGGCTTCGCAGTTTCTTTCGCGCATGGTGCAACCGGCTCATCACCGTTCCCATGCTACACCCGATAACCTTCGCCATTTCTTCGTAGGACATACCCTCGTACTCCCGGAGCACGAAGACAGTGCGATGCTTCACGGGCAAGGCCTCAAGCGCCTTCTCAATGGCGGCGCCGAGTTCATTCGCCCCGGCGGCCTCGGCCGGGTTCAATCCCGCGCTCGGCGCATCGGCGGCTTCCCGCGCATCGTCGAACGCCACGGTATTCACCCGCCGCTTCTTCAAATAGTCCTTACACTGATTCGCGGTTATCCGCAACAGCCATGTCTTGAAGGCGGCATCTCCGCGAAAACGGCTCAAAGCGCGATGCGCCTTGATAAACACTTCCTGCGATACGTCCCAGGCCTCTTCCCGGCCGCGCAGGAAATGATAGGCCAATCCGAACACTTCGTTCCTGTACCGCCGCACCAACTCCTCGAAGGCGCGGGCATCGCCTTTCCGGGCTTGCTCGACTAGGACCCCGTCGTCTTGAAGCGCAAGGTCCCGCGCCCGTACCCCTCCGCCTTCGGACATCCACGCCTGACTTGGCCGCGGTTGCCGGAGAGGGTTGCTCATCGTCGGGGCGTACTCCCCGCTTGTTAATATAGACGATGCCGGGCCCAATGTATTTAACGCGCCCCACGGCCATGTCCAAGGAAAGGATCGGGGCTGCTCCCGCCATGCCCGAACTAGGCGCCCCTCGTTCCCAAGCCCAGTATGTCCGGTTGCCGCCTGCGTCATGGCGCTAGGCCACCCGCGCCAGCACAAAATCCGCCAGGTTCCGCATGGAATCACGGTAGGGCGTGCCGGGAAGGGGGTCCAACGCGGCCCGCGCCTCGGTCGCGTAGGCCGTGGCCAATTTCTCCGTACGGGCCCGCGCGCCCGTTTCGCTCAACATGGCGTGCACCCAATCACGGTCGGCATCGGCGGGTTCGGCGCCCCGCATCCGTTGCAGGCGTTGTTTTCCCTCCGCGTCCAACGCCTCGTGGAGATAGAGAATGGGCAGGGTTTGCTTGCCTTCCACGATATCCCGGCAGGAGGGTTTGCCCAGGGTCTGCTCGTCTTGCGCCAGGTCCAGCACATCGTCAATCAGCTGAAACGCCACGCCAAGGGACATGCCGTACTGATAAAGCGCATCGCGGTGATCCGTTTCCACGAGCAAGGCGGGCGTGGCGCACGTGATGGCGAATAAACTGCCGGTTTTGTGGCGGGCCAAACGGATGCAACTCTCTTCGTCGGGGGGCTCCTGGCTCCGGCCAAAATTTTTCAATTCGCCCGCGGCCATCTGGCAGATGGAGTCCAAGGCCGATAGAATGACAGGCACGGAGTCATACACGCCGATGATCTCAATACCCCGCGCCATGATATAGTCTCCCCCAAGCACGGCGGTGTGGTTATCCCATTGGGCATTCAGAGAGCGTTGGCCCCGCCGCGTATCGGAGCTGTCCACCACGTCGTCATGCACGAGGGCCGCCAGGTGCAGCACCTCCATCCCCGTGGCGAGGCTGACAAAATGGTCCACATCACGGGCGCCGCTCGCGCCAGCGGACAACAGGCACAAGGCCGGACGCAACAATTTGCCGCCCATCGCCGGCGGTTTCAGATCGCGGCCATGCACCAAGGCCAACGCCTCGCTCCACAGTTCGCCGAGGCGGGTCTTCACCTGGTCCAACTCGTGCTTCACGGGCCGGTATAATTCGTCCAAGATCATCATCGTAGGCATTGGGGGTAGTTTAGCACACTCGTTCGCGCGGGGTCGATTGCGTGTCCGCGTCCATTGGGGGATCAGGGAATACTTTACTTCGACTATCAGTTTAGTATACAATAATCAGCCTGGTGGGGAAACCCCTTTGGGGCGGCGGCCGCTCATGAACCAGGCGCACCCCGGAAACCCGTTTTCTCCCTTGCGCTGGTTCGCCAAGGCAGGGGAGCTGAATCCACGAAGAGAAAGGATAAGACCATGAACGTATTCGACGACAACAGCCTGAGCATTGGACGGACTCCGCTAGTCAATCTCAAGAAACTCACCGAAGGCCTCAAGGCGAAGGTGTACGCCAAGATTGAAGGCCGTAACCCTGCGTATTCCGTGAAATGCCGGATCGGCGCCTCGATGATTTGGGACGCGGAACAGCGCGGCATTCTTAAGCCAGGATCCACGGTGATCGAACCGACCTCGGGCAACACGGGCATCGCCCTGGCCTATGTGTGCGCCGCCCGCGGTTACCGGTTGATCTTGACCATGCCCGAGACCATGAGTCTGGAGCGGCGCATGATGCTGAAGGCCTTCGGGGCCGAACTTCGCCTGACGCCGGGCGACAAGGGCATGCCCGGAGCCATCAAGGAAGCCGAGGAGCTGGCGCAGGAGAATCCGGATTGGTTTATCCCCCAGCAATTCAACAACCCAGCCAACCCGGACATTCACCACAAGACAACGGGTCCAGAAATCTGGAGCGACACGGACGGCTCCCTGGACGTGTTCGTGGCGGGCGTGGGCACGGGCGGCACGATCACCGGCGTGAGCAAGTACATCAAGAAGGACAAGGGCAAGGCCATCGAGTCCGTGGCGGTCGAACCCGAGGCGGCGCCTGTCCTGTCCGGCGGCGATCCCGGTCCCCACAAAATCCAGGGGATCGGCGCGGGCTTCAAGCCGGCCGTCCTGGACCTGGGCCTCGTGGACAAGATCGAGACGGTGAGCAACGAAGAGGCTTTTGAAATCGCGCGCCGTCTCACGCGGGAGGAAGGGATCATCTCTGGGATAAGCTGCGGAGCCGCCGCCGCCGTGAGCTTGCGCCTTGCCGCGCGCGATGAGTATGCTGGCAAGACCATCGTCACCGTGCTGCCTGACTCGGGCGAGCGCTATCTTTCCACGCCACTGTATCAAGAAATCTGACGCCGTTTGACGGCGCGCGGGCTGGCCAACGCGTGGGAAACGCCGCGGCCGGCTCGTTGCGTCTGGTGGGGACACATTCACAGGAGGACCATCCTTTCATGCAGTTCAAGACCAAGGCGATCCACGCCGGCCAAGGTCCGGATCCGGCGTACGGGGCTGTCATGCCCCCTATTTATCAGACATCCACCTTCGCGTTCCGCGACGTGGGCGAGCCGGGTCCGTTCGACTATTCACGCAGCGGCAATCCCACGCGAAAGGCGCTTCAGGATTGTCTGGCCGCGCTGGAAGGGGGCACGCACGGATTCGCGTTCGGCACGGGCATGGCGGCGGAAAGCACGCTGCTCCTGAGCTACCGCCAAGGCGATCACATCATCGTTCACGACGACCTCTACGGCGGCACGTACCGGCTGCTCATGGACGTGGTGGCGAAAAACGGCGTGGACGTGGAGCTGGTCAATCTGCGCCACCCCGATAAGGTGGAAGCCGCCATCCGCCCGGGCGAAACCAAGTTGATTTGGATCGAAACCCCGACGAATCCGCTCATGAATCTGGTGGATTTGCGGGCCATCGCCGAGATCGCCAAGGCGCGCGGCATCCTGACGGTGTGCGACAACACGTTTCTCACGCCGTATTTCCAGAGACCGCTTGAATTCGGCGTCGACCTGGTGCTGCATTCCACGACCAAGTACATCAACGGCCACAGCGACGTGGTCGGCGGCGCCATCATCGCTAACAATGAGCAACACGCCGAACACGTGGACTTCCTCCTCAACGCGATGGGGACTTGCGCCGGACCGCAGGACTGTTTCCTCGTCTTGCGCGGGGTGAAGACGCTGGCGTTGCGCATGGAGGAGCACAACCGCAACGCGCTGCGGATCGCCCAATGGCTTGAGGAACACCCAAAGGTCGAGGCCGTGCTTCATCCGGGTCTGGAGAGCCATCCCCAGCATGAACTGGCGAAGCGGCAAATGACGGGCTACGGCGGCACCTTCGGCTTTCGCTTGAAGGGCGGCCAGAAGGAGGCGTTCCAGATGTTGCGGAACGTGAAGATCTTCACACTGGCGGAATCCCTGGGCGGCGTCGAGTCCCTTATCGAACACCCATGGACCATGACGCACGCCTCCATGCCCGAGGAGGCCCGCCGGAAGATGACCATCACCGAAGAGGTGATTCGCATCTCGGTGGGCATCGAGGATTGCGACGACCTCATCGCGGACCTCGACCAGGCCATGAGTAAGATCTGAAGCGAGGATGTGATGTCGTCTCGGTCCTCAATCACCAGATAAAGACGCAGCACCACAGACCCACACGCCCCACCCTTCGGGCCACTCCCTTCGAAGGGGGAATCATTCGTACCGCCGGCATCTTGCCGGCACATAAACCGCCTGGAAGGCGGCGCTACGGTTTCCCCTTAAAGGGGGCCAAGGGGATGCTTCACGCGGTTGCATACGCCGCCCCATGGGGAGTAGGCTGAAGGCCCCGAACGGGGAGCGGAGGGACGCATCAACCTAACGCATAAGGAAGGAGGCCCACAGTGAAAGCGGCTGTCATCTATCAAAATGGGGACCTTGATTGTGTAACCGTCGACGATATTCCGGCGCCGGAGCCCGCCCCACATGAAGTGGTGTTGGAGGTAAAGGCGGCGGCCCTGAACCACTTGGACATCTGGGTGCGCCGGGGCCGGCCGGGCCATGAACTGAGTTTTCCCCATCCCCTGGGCTCGGACGCCACCGGCGTGGTCGCCGAAGTCGGGCGGGACGTTCACAACGTGAAACCCGGCGACGAAGTCGTGGTAAACCCCGGTCTATCGTGCGGCGTGTGCGAGTACTGCCGCCGCGGCGATCACAGCGAGTGCCTCCATTTCAGCATCGTCGGCCTGGCAAGCCCGGGGACCTTCGCCGAGCGAACCGCCGTGCCCGCCACAAACGTGCAGCCCAAGCCGGCCTACTTAACCATCGAGGAAGCCGCCGCCCTGCCGTTGGCTCATATCACGGCGTGGCGCATGCTGATGAGCCGGGCCCGTTTCGTGCCTGGGGAGAGCGTGCTCATTCACGGCATCGGCGGCGGGGTGGCGCTGGCGGCGCTTCAATTGGCCAAGCTGGGGCATGGGGAAGTGATTGTCACCTCGTCATCGGAAGACAAACTGGGTCGCGCCAAGGAATTGGGCGCGGATTACACCATCAATTACGTCACCGACCCCGGCGTCGGCAAGCAGGTCCGCGACCTCACCAAAGGCCGGGGCGTCGATATCGTGATCGACACCACAGGCGCGGAGACCTGGGACATCAATTTCGCGTCGGTGCGGCGCGGCGGACGCATTGTGCATTGCGGCGTGACGACGGGCGCGGAAGCCTCGGTGAATATCGGCGCCCTCTACTGGAATCACATCAACGTGATGGGCTCCACCATGGGAAGCGAAGAGGATTTTCGCCAACTGCTTGCAGCCGCTTCGGAAGCTGAGCTAAGACCGGTTATCGATTCCGTCCTTCCGTTGGATCACGCCCGGCAGGCCATGGGCCGCATGGAGGAAGGGCGGCAGTTCGGGAAGATCGTGCTTTTGACGGGCGAGGATGCGCACTTGCGAACCAGAGCCGCGGCGGAAGAGGAGAATCCCATCCGCCTGTAACGCCGGGCAACACGTCTCAGAGTGGCCAAAGCTTCGCTTGAGCGTCCTTCAGAACGCCTTGCGCGGAGAGAATCAGCTCTACTGTCTCCCGCACGGCGCCATCGCCGCCGTTGAGCCGGGTGATGTAATGTGCGTGGGCCTTGGCCTCCCGGACGGCGTTGGCCACGGCCACGGCGAACCCCACCCGGCACAAAACGGGGACATCGGGGAGATCATCGCCGACAAAACACACGGCGTCCATTGCGATGCCCGTCTCCGCTGTGATTTGCTCCAGCGCCTTGCGTTTATCCATGGCTCCGAGGTGGATATGAGGCATGCCCAAGTCCTCGCCCCGCTTCCGGACGACGGGGCAGTCCCGCGCGGAAACCAGGCCCGTGAGCA
>SKRY01000038.1 GCA_007118235.1 Candidatus Hydrogenedentota bacterium
ATAGTTTTCATAACTCAGTTTATTATGAAATACAAAATTATCTCAATTATCAGCTGTTTTTCTGCAGTTGCCTCTTTTTTGTTAATACAAGGCTGTGAAAAAGATGATACGGTTAAAATATTGTCTATTTCCACTGAAGAAGTAACTCAGATTAGCTTTACTTCGGCAAAATCAGGAGGAGAGATTCCAGAAGATGAAAATTCTGAAGTTCTGGTAAGGGGTGTAGTGTGGAGCCAGAACAAATATCCGACCATTTATCAAAATGAAGGGATTACTGATGACGGAGAAGGTCACGGCAAATTTGAAAGCAATCTAAGTGAAATGTTGCCAGACACAAAATACTATGTAAGAGCTTATGCAGTAAAAAGTCAAGAAACAGAGTACGGTAATATGGTTGATTTTACTACTGAATCACGCTTTAAGCCGGGTGAAGGTGTTACAGATATTGATGGAAATGAATACAAAACAGTATTTATTAACAATCGCGAATGGATGGCTGAAAATCTGAGGACAACAAGATATGCAGACGGAACTGTTATCCCGGGGGGATTACCGGATGCCGACCTTCAGGATCCAAATGAAGGTGCTTTTGGAGTTTATCCTTTTGAATCCGTTAGCGGCCTTAATTCGGAAGAAGAGGTTGTTGAATCTTACGGAAAGCTTTACAACTGGCATGCAGTGGATGATGAAAGAGGCCTGTGCCCTGCTGGATGGTACGTGCCCACCAATGATGAATGGACCGGACTGCTGCAATACCTGCAAGATGTTCACGGGGTAATTAATTACCACCATGAACTTTACGGATTTGGAAATGTTCTGAAAAAAGCCCGTCAGGTTGAACATCCGTGGGGTGGAGAGCATGCTACAGAAGAGCATCCCCGGTGGGATTCACCGCAAAATACGACTTATTACGGAAAACATCACGGAACTGATGATTTTGGTTTTTCAGCACTTCCCGGCGGCTATCTGAGCAGACTCGGTAATTTCGAATGGATCGGCAGACGCGGTTTATGGTGGACTTCTAACAATTCTTCTGGTTTTGAAGCTTACTCAAGAGGAATTTATCATAGCGACAGCCACATCTATAATTCAAGATACAGAATGGTATCAGCCTTATCTGTACGTTGTATAAGGGATCCTGAATAACCCCCGGATTTTCAGCTTATTAGCCGATGGGACTAAAGGTACAGTTACAGACTATGAAGGGAATGTTTATCAGACAGTTTACATAGGAGGAGTTGAATGGCTGGCAGAAAACCTGCGAACAACAAAATATGCAAATGGCGATGAGATTCCCGGGGGGTTGTCTGACACTGAATGGGCAAACACAACGATGGGAGCATATGGAATTTACACTTACGGGGATATTGAAGGTATTGATTCAGATGAGCAGATGGTTGATGCATACGGTAAATTATACAACTGGTATGCAGTAGATGATGGAAGAGGCCTTTGTCCATCAGGATGGCATGTCCCTTCTGAAGAGGAATGGACTGCTATGGAGAATTACCTTATATATTCACTTGGTTATACAAATGAATTTGATGACCCGGAAGCAATCGGGAACGTTTTGAAAGCTGCCCGACAAGTTGGTCATGAGTGGGGAGGGGAACATGATACTGAAGAGCATCCGAGATGGAAATATGCTATTTCAGAGACCTCAACTGGCATGGATGTGTTTGGATTTTCTCTTTTCCCTGCCGGAAGAAGACATTATAACGGAGGTTTTTTCGATCTGGGAAGTCAGGCACAATTATGGCTTTCAACAGAAAACACACCTGAATTTTCAGAAGTCCGTACAGTATTAACCAGTTTGGGGTTTATCAGTAAGTCCGGTTATTTAAAAGGCAACGGCTATTCTGTACGCTGCATAAAAAGCAGTAATTAATCAAATAAAGAAGAGATTACAGGTAAGAAAACAAATGCCGCTGAAATTTTCAGCGGCATTTGTCGCAGTTGACCGACCAGGACTCGAACCTGGACTGGCAGGACCAAAACCTGCAGTGCTGCCATTACACCATCGGTCAGTGCCTTTTTAATGACCGTGCAAAATTAACAAAAAAATAAAAAATACAAAAACTTCACCCTTTTCAGTTGTTTGGCAGAGTGTTTTGATGTGACTCAACTATCACATTCAGGAGGTTTTCAGGGATCTAATATTTTTTTGGTTAACGAAGTCTTTCCCTTAAAATATTCTCAACTTCTTCCGCATCGGGATTTACAGCCAGAATAACTCCTTCGGAATCGATCAGAAACATTGCCCCGGAGCCGGTTATATTGTATTTGCTCCATACATTTTGTTTGTCATCAAGATCGATAAGCGATATCCAGGGATATCCATCCTTTTCCATGGCAATTTCAAATGCATCGGTATTGTGAAATTCGCGGGCAACAGCGATCACATCAAACCCTTTTTCATTGTATTTATGGTAAAGCGGAATTATACTTTTACTGCGTGTCCTGCAGGGAGAACACCAGGAAGCCCAGAAGTCCAGCAATGTTACCTCACCCCCAATAAGTTCTGAAACACTTAGCGTTTCACCCTCAATTGTCTGAGCTGAAAAATCAATATACTCATTGCCAGGCAAGGCAATTTTCATTCCTTTCAACCTATTGGCTATTTCTTCGGTATAGGGATGGTCAGG
>SKRY01000338.1 GCA_007118235.1 Candidatus Hydrogenedentota bacterium
CGGGATGATTGCCGTGTTCCATCTTACGGCACGACAAGCACACGTCACAGGCCGAATCCTTTCCTTCGGCGCAGTTCACGGCCTTGGCCAGCTCACGAGCGGCCAACGACTTGCCCACACCCGACGGCCCCCAGAACAGAAGCCCGTTGGGTACGCGCTCGCGTTGAATCATTGTCCGGAGCAGCCGGACAGGAACTTCTTGGTCGCGTATGGCCTCAAAACTCATGGGAGCGCAGAAACTCCTCCACGAGAGCGGTGACCCGTTCGCGGACGGTCTCCACTGAGTGATGACCTTCCACTACTCTAACACGTTCCGGCTCCAGGCTGGCAATCTGGAGAAAAGCCTGGCGCACGCGCTCGTGAAATGCCAGGGACTCCTCTTCGATGCGATCACGGGGCCGCACGCCTTGAACGCGCTGAAGCCCTTCTTCCACGGCGATATCAAGCAGAATCGTCAGATGAGGCCACAGGCCTTCCGTGGCGATGGCGTGGAGCTGGTTCAACGTTTCCCACGCCATCCCGCGGCCGCCGCCCTGATACGCCGTTGTACTGTCCACAAAGCGGTCACACAGAACGATACGGCCCGCTTTCAGGGCGGGGCGGATGCGCTCACTCACGTGTTGCGCCCGGGCGGCCTCGTACAAGAACAGTTCCGCTGTAGGCGTCATGGCAGTGTGGGCGGGGTCAAGGAGCACGGCGCGAACGGCCTCAGCGATGGCCGTCCCTCCAGGCTCACGGGTGGTCTCCAAGGGATATCCCATTTCGGCGAGGTGACGGCCGAGGTAACGGAGTTGGGTCGTCTTACCGCAGCCTTCAACGCCTTCGATTGTGATGAAGACGCCCTTCACTCGTCCGCCAGCTCCCGCCGCATGCGGCGGCCCTCTTCAAAGAAAGCCATGAGCGCATCTTCATCCTTGTTCCGCACCGCCGCGCGCACCTCCGCCAACAGGGGCTCTAACTCGGCCAAGGCCTCTTCGATAGCGGGGCCATTGGTCAAACAAATGTCGCGCCAGATTTCGGGCCTTCCGCTAGCAATGCGCGTTGTATCGCGAAATCCCGGGCCAATTAGAGGCTTACCTTCGGAACCGGATCGTCCAGCCACCACGGCAAGCGCGGCGGCGGCTATATGGGGCAAATGACTGGTCCGGGCGACCAGTGCGTCGTGGAGGGCAGGCTCCAACTCCACCACGCGGGAGCCAACGGCTTCCCAAAGGGCGCACACGGCGCGTTGCGCTTCCGGGTCGAGGCCTTCGCCTTTTTCAACCACGGCGATCCGGCCCTCGTAAAGCTCCGGATCGGCATGTTCGGCCCCAAACTTCTCGCTTCCCGCCATCGGATGGCTGCCCACAAAGCGCCGGTTTACGTGCCAACGCTTCGCCGCATGGGCGCAGATGTCCGCCTTGGTGCTGGCTACGTCCGTGATGATGGCGTCAGGCGTGCAGGCAAAAGCGATTTCGTCGAGCTTGCCGGTCACCATGGCCGCAGGCGTGCATATGACCACGAGATTGGCCCCCTCCACACTCGCGCGGGCGTCAAGAAAAGCGGCGTCTATGGCTTTCCGCTCCAACGCCGCATCCAGGGAGGTCTGGCGATGCCCCGCTCCGTGGACGCGGCCGGCCAGCCCGCGTTGCTTGAGCGCCAGGCCCAGCGAGCCGCCCAGCAGCCCCGCGCCAATGACGGCCACGGTATCGAACCAGGGTTTCATACCGCCGCCGCGCGGGCCGTTTCCAATGCTTCGGGAAGGGTGAACGCGCCGAGATACAATGCCCGCCCCACAATAGCCTCGTCCACCCCCACCGTCTGCAAGGCTGCGAGTTGGCGGATATTCTCAAGAGACGAGATGCCCCCAGACGCCGTTACAGGGATCGACACAGCCTCCGCCACACGGCGCGTGGCTTCAATATTGGGGCCTTTCATCATCCCATCGCTCATAATGTCCGTATAAATGATGCGCGCGGCGCCGGCGGCTTCCATTTCACGCGCAAAGGCGACGGCGTCCGTCTCGGTTACGTCGAACCAGCCATTGAGCGCGACCCATCCATCCCGGGCATCGATCCCGACAACCACACGTCCCCGGCGCAGCTTCGCCGCCCGTTGGACGAACGCCGGATCGCGATAGGCGATGGTCCCCAGAATAGCCCGGCTGGCTCCCGCGCAGAAGGTGCTCTCCAGCGCCGTCATATCCCGGATGCCGCCGCCCACTTCGTAAGGGATACCTTCCTTGGCCAATTGACGCAGGTAGCCGTCAATACACAGATGGCCCGCCTTGGCGCCATCGAGGTCCACGATATGCACCAGCTCCGCCCCTTGCTTGTGCCAGAGGCGGGCCTGGGCCACGGGATCCTGCGAGAACACTGTTTCTTGGCCATAATCGCCCTGAACGAGATTCACGCAGAGTCCGCCGCGAATGTCGACGGCTGGTACGATTCGCATAGTCACGCGCCAGCGTTCAACTGGGCCTTGGCCATAGCCACAAGCTCGTTGAAACGCTCCTGATCCCGCACGGCGATGTCAGCCAAAACCTTGCGGTTCAAATCAATCTCGGCCAGCTTCAAACCACGTATGAACTGGCTATAACTCAGGCCGGCCGCGCGGGAGGCCGCATTGATTCGCGCGATCCATAGTTTACGGAAATAACGCTTCC
>SKRY01000396.1 GCA_007118235.1 Candidatus Hydrogenedentota bacterium
CGTACAACGAAGAAACCCAGACCCTCCATGTGGGGGAAGGCGAATTCGCCCCCGTGTCTCTCGAGGTTTACGAGTTCGAGGTCTCCGGACTGAAGGTGGTCCAATCCTGGCTCAAGTACCGCATGAAACACGGCGCGGGCAAGAAATCCTCGCCACTCGATGATATCCGGCCCGAACAATGGACCAGCGCATTCACCACGGAACTGCTGGAACTTCTTTGGGTGTTGGAGGCTACCATCGAGAGCTATCCAGAGCAGGCGAGGCTATTGGAAGCCGTGACAAAGGACGAGTGCTTTCAAGCCCGCGAACTGCCCGAGGTCCCTGAGTTCATGCGCAAGCCGCCCAAGACACAACCGCCGGATGGCGGGCTGTTCGACTAAAGCAGAGGCCCACAGCGGTTTCGTGTAACCATGCTTAAAACAGCCGCGATCCCGGGTATTGCACGCTAATTCCCGGAATCGCGGCTGTTATCTTATTGGGCGCCGTCTTTATGTTCGGTACAACCTGGCGGTGTCGCGCACTCCCCGCCAAATCCCGCGGCTTACGGGTTCCTAATCGCGAGTGCCGCGCATGCTGGTCAGGCGCGGGAAAAGGCCAGGCGTCTTTGTGTTCTCGCCGGTGGCGCGCCCCTTCTCCGCCAATGCTCCAGTCGGGCAGGCCTGAACGCACTTGCCGCAGCTTGTGCACGTCAGCGAGTCCCCCCAGGGCTGATCGAGGTCCGTCATCACCCTGGAGAGGATGCTGCGATTCTTGACGTTCCATGTCCGGGCGCCTTCAACCTCGCCACAAGCGCGCACACAGCGGGTGCAGAGGACACAGCGGTTCGGATCATGGACAAACCGGCTATGCGTGGCGTCCACTTCCTCCACCGGGAACCGATAGGGGTAGCGAATGTGGGTGATCCCGAGCTTTTGCGCGAGATCCTGAAGCTCACAGTCTCCGGATGAGACGCAAAAGGCGCAGATGTGATTGCGTTCGGCGAATAGCAGCTCGACGATCATCTTGCGGTGTGACTGAAGTCTTGGCGAATCGGTGGTGACTTCCATGCCGTCCGTCACGCGCGTCACACAGGCCGCCAACAGACGCGGCACGCCTGCGACCTCCACCAGACAGAGGCGGCACGCCCCAACGCTGGTCAAGCCTTTTAGGTGGCAAAGGCGCGGGATGTCAACGCCGTTCGCCCACGCAACGTCCAGAATGGTCTCATCCCGTGTCGCGGTTACCGTCTTTCCATTCAGGGTAATGAGAATGGTTTCGTCCTTCATGTTGCTTCCTTCCATGGCCGGTTGTTGCGCGGCTCATTATTCCTTGACGTCACACCGCAAACAGCGTTGACTCTCCAACAGGGCGGTCTCGGCATCGAATCCGAGCATCACTTCGGCAAAGTTGTCCCGGCGCTTCTGGGGATCCACATGCGGGCAGGTGTTGCGTGGACCGCCTTCCGGGACCTTGGGCACAACATTCTCATAGGTAAAGGTCTTGAGTATGACGTCCATTCGATCCTCGCCCGACAGAACCCGGTCCATGGCGCGAGCGGCGGATTTTCCGGTCGACATGGTGGCGGAGATGTTGGACGCGCCCGTTACCAAGTCGCCTCCGGCGTACACGTTACGCACGTTGGTCTCGTAGGTGGCCGGATTGACGGCGACCGTGGAGTTCCTGCGCACCTGGATGCCCGCCCGGCGCATCGGGTCGGTATCGGGCTTCTCGCCAACAGCCATGATGGCCGAATTGCAGGGCAACGTATAGAACTTATCCGTTGACACCGGCGTGCGGCGGCCGGACGCGTCAAAGTCGCCTGGTTTGGTTTGCCGCAGCTCAACCCCGGAGACGCGTCCATGCTCATCAAACACAATGCGCTGCGGGGAAGCGAAGAAAATAACTTCGACGCCCTCGGCCTCCGCGTCCTCGACTTCCTCCGGGATGGCGGGCATGTCGCTGCGGTCGCGCCGGTAAGCGATGGTCACCTTGGCGCCCAGCCGCGTGGCGGTGCGAGCGGCGTCCACGGCCGCGTTCCCGCCTCCGATGACGACCACTTGTTCCCCCATCTTCGGGGGATGACCGCGGTTGACCTGTTCCAGAAACGCGATTGCGTGCCACACGTCCGACGCGTCTTCTCCGGGTATGCCGACGTGCGTTTCATTCCACGTGCCGGTGGCCAGAAACACCGAATCGTACTCTTTCGTGAGGCGGTCCGCGGCCAGACCAGCGCCAAGGCGCTGACCACAAGAGAACTTCACGCCGATGTGTTCGAGTACGCGCAGCTCGGCGTCGATCACGTCCTTGGGCAACCGGTAATCGGGCAGGGAGTAGCGCAACATACCGCCGGGCTCTTCCCGTTCCTCGTAAACCATGACTTCGTGCCCCATCATGCTGAGATAGAACGCGGCGCACAAGCCGGAGGGACCAGCGCCAACAACGGCTACCTTCTTTCCGCTGGATTTAAGCTTGCCGTTCTTGAGACGCGCCTTAACCCGCTCAAGCATATCCCCGGAGAACGCCACGTCGGCGACAAACCGATGCACCTCGCGCATGTTGACGGGAGCGTCCTCGTCCGCGCGGCGGCACCGGTTTTCGCAGGGATGCTGACAGATTCGTCCGGTCGAGGCCGGCAAGGGATTGTCAAGCCAGATCATCTCCGCGGCCTCTTCCAGGCGGTCCTCCTTGACCAATTGGAGATAGCCCGGGATGCGCATGTTCAACGGGCAGCTATTCTCGCACGGGGAAAGGTACAACTGTTCGCATACGCTGGCCATGCAACGGCGCCTGCGGATGTGCACTTCGTACTCGTCCCGGAAATAGCGCAGCGTGGTCTCGACAGGGTTGGGAGCCGTCTGGCCGAGTCCGCACAGGGACATATCCCGGATCATCGGAACCAGTCTCTCCAGTTCCACCATATCGGATTCATCCGCCTCGCCATTGCATATCTTGCGTAGCAGCCGCACGGATTCGTCCAGCCCCACGCGGCAGGGGATGCATTTGCCGCAGGATTCGGAATGGGTGAACTCAAGGAAGTAGCGCGCCACGTCCACCATGCAATTGTCTTCATCCATCACGACCATGCCGCCGGAACCCATAATCGCGCCGAGTTGGGAGAGCGAGTCGTAGTCGACTGGCGTATCAAAATGCTCGGCGGGGATGCATCCGCCCGAGGGGCCGCCGGTCTGGATGGCCTTGATGGGCCGTCCACTCGGACTGCCGCCCCCGATGCCATAAATGATATCCTTGAGCGGGGTGCCAAGAGGCAACTCAACCAAGCCCGTGTTGCGGACTTTGCCAACCAGCGAGAATACCTTGGTGCCGGCGCTATCGCGTGAGCCGATATCGTTGAACCATGCGCCCCCGCGCGCGATGATCACCGGGATGTTACAGAAGGTTTCGACGTTGTTAATGTTAGTTGGCCGGCCCCACAAGCCGGATTCCGCGGGAAATGGCGGCCGCGGCCGCGGCCGGCCGGCCCGGCCTTCCAGCGAGGCGATCATGGCGGTTTCCTCGCCGCATACAAACGCGCCCGCGCCTTCCAGCGTGCGCACGTTGAATTCAAAGGGCATGCCGAGGATTTCCTCGCCCAGCAGGCCCGCCCTGCGCGCCGCCGCGGCCGCCTTTTCAAGACGCCGCACCGCCAGGGGGTACTCGTGCCGCACATAGATGATGCCTTCGGTGGCGCCCGTGGCGTACGCGCCGATCAACATGCCTTCCAGCAGCATGTGCGGATCGCTCTCGATCTCGTTTCGGTTCATATACGCGCCGGGATCACCCTCGTCGGCGTTACAGATCATGTATTTCTGGTCCGCCTTCGCCTTCTGAAGCATGGCCCATTTGACGCCCGTGGGATATCCGGCCCCGCCGCGGCCACCCAGTTCCGACTTCTTGACTTCCTCAATTATCTTTTCCCTTTCGGGCATATTGAGAGCGTTCCAGAGCGAGAAATAGCCGCCCACGGCAATATATTCATCAATGTCCTCTGGATTGATCAAGCCAGAATTGCGCAGGACCACTTTCTTCTGCCCCTGAAAGAAGGGAAGTTCGTTCCAGAGCGGAATATTCTCCAGCTCCTCCTCGTAATCGTTGTCGCCGGTCAAATGGTCCATGACCCGGCGCATTTGGGCGGGCTTCCTCGCCTTATTGGGGCGGCCATATTTGACATGCCCCGTGAGGTGGTCCCACTCGTCAATACGGCAAAGCGCCATGAGCGTGGGCAGACGTCCGGCGGCCACCTGATCAACGATGTAGTAGGCATCTTCCGGTGTCACACGCGACAGAATCACCAGGGGCTGCCCGGGGATGTAGACGTTAACTAGGGGCTCCACCGCACAGTACCCAAAACACCCCACCGGTCCGAGGTGCGCCTCCACGCCTTTCTCGTCTAGCGCGGTGCGGAGGGCATCGTACACCGCTTGGGCGCCATTGCCAACGCCACACGTGCCCATGCCCACGCCGATACGCGGACCGCTGTGCAGCAGTTTGGTTAAGCCGGTTTCCCGTATGTCATTGAGTGTGTCTAGATCATTAATTCTCATCGTGCTTCTCTTTCTCTAGAAGATCCCGCACTGTACGGCGAAGATGCATCTCACTTATCCGGCCCAGAATCTCTCCATCCACCAGCGCCACCGGCGCCATGGCGCACTGGCCAACGCAAGCGACGGTGCGCACGGTCAACCATCGGTCGGGTGTGGTGAAGGAACCGTCGGCATCCGTCTTTGCGGCCCCAACCTCGGCGAGAATGCCATCCATTAGCTGCTTGGCGCCGCGGGTGTGGCAAGCGGTTCCGGAACACACCATCACCCCATGCCTCCCTTGCGGACGGAGATTGAAGAAGGAATAGAAGGTGGCGACGCTGAAGATCTGCGATGGGGCCATTCCCTTGCGTTCGGCCACATACATCAATGTATCCCGCGGCAAATACTTCAAGGGATGTAACCCCTGAAGCTGTTCTAGAATGCTTAACACATCCCCCGTGTTGCGATTAAACCCTTCAATAACCTCATCAATCTTCTCGCGTGGCAACGATTTTTCTTGTACTGGACCCATCAGCATTTCCTTCGGTAACGATGTATCGGCAGCCATCCCTTTGATGAAATGGCCCGCCACCCCATGGATGTCAATTGGTTGTCTTCATGCCGAACTGGGCGCGGGTCCGGCTTGACCGGTTATCCTCCCGCGCGCCAACAGTCTCTTTACGGCGGTCACCGCATCACGCACCCCTGCTTCGGCATCTTCCGACAAGGGTTCGTTCACCTCAAAAGAGCGGGCCGGTACGGCGATGAGCCATGCCTCTGGTTGCGCGCCGTACAGGGTGGCCGCCATGGCCAGCAAATCCTCCGGCCGTCCGGTGTGGCCCACGCCAGGATGATCGTTCCCTTCCGCGGGATAGATCCGTTCAACGAGGATGGCCCCGTCCTTGACCCCGGCGCAGGCGTCCACGAAAATGGCTCGCTCCGCCCGCGCCAGATGCAGCGCCACTTCCGGAGTCAGTTGGTGGATGTCGATGACATCCACTTCAGGCATACCTTCGGCCTCCACCGCCCGCGCCACGCGCCGTCCGGCGGCGTCATCACCCAGCAATTCGTTGCCCCAGCCGATGACCAGTCCCGCTGTCCGTGGGGAATCAGGCGCGCGCTTTTTCATCCAAGACGTTCCCGTTGGAGTCCAGGAGTTGAAGGCGCAGGGTCATCTGCCCCAGGGCGTGCGTCGAACAGCTCAGGCATGGGTCATAACACCGGATAACGGCTTCCACCCGGTTCAAGGCGCCTTCCTCAATACGGTCGCCGTGGACGAACTTTTTCGCGGCTTGCGTGATGCCGCGGTTCATGGCCATGTTATTGTGGCCGGTCGCGATAATCAGATTGGCCCATGCAATCTGCCCCCCGTCATTAATCCGATAGTGATGGATGAGCGTTCCGCGCGGGGCTTCCGCCACCCCAACACCCTCGCGGCGGCTGGGTTGCGCCACGGCGCGCACATTCGTGTCGAGACAATCTGGATGATTCAATAGCTCACGGGCCGTTTCGAGACAGTAGAGAATCTCAATGAGGCGCGCGTAGTGGTAGTGGAACGAACTGAGCACGGCGCCGCCATTCGCGGAGAGCTTGCGAAATTCGGCCAGTTCCTTGTCAGCGAGTTCCGTTCCGCAATGATCGGCGTTATTCAGCCGGGCCAATGGCCCCACCCGGTAGATGCCTTCAGGGTATCCCTGCGGCCTGTAAAACGGCATCTTGAGGTAGCTCCACGGCTCCACCGCCTCACCGATATGCTCATCGTACGCGGTGGGATCAAGTTGATCCGCCACGATGCCGCGCTGGGCGTCCCGGAGCCGGAGATTGCCATCGTAGAGGTCTAGACCGCCGTCGGGCGCGGTCAAACTCAAGAAATGCGTTGGGAAATTACCAAAGGTGGCGACTTCTTCCTTGAATTCTCCCAGAACGCCGTGCCACAACTCCAAAGCGCGTTGCGTGATCTCAATGGCGCGGGGAATGCCCTCAAGAATCTTGTCGCGGACTTCCGCCGTCAGAGGGGTGGCGACGCCGCCAGGCACAACCCAAGCGGGGTGTATGCGGCGTCCCGCAAGCCATTCGATGACCTGCTGGCCAAACATACGCAGCCAGATGCCTTCCTTGGCGATTTCAGGATGGGCTTGAGCGAGGCCAAGTACGTGGCGCTTGGCGGGATCGGCGTCCATGCCGAGCAGGATGTCGGGCGCGCTCAGATGGAAAAAGCTCAGCGCGTGAGACTGGACGGTCTGCCCCATGTGAAGGATGCGGCGCGCCCGATCGGCGGCCGCGGGAATCCGGACGCCCAGCAAATCGTCGCACGCCTTGGCGGACGCCAGCAGATGACTAATCGGGCAGATGCCGCAGATTCGCGCCGTGATTCCCGGCATTTCATAGTACGGGCGGCCTTCGGTGAACTTCTCGAAGCCGCGAAACTGGGTTACGTGAAAACGCGCCTCGTCCACTTGGCCTTGGTCGTTCAACTGAATGGTGATTTTAGAGTGCCCCTCGATGCGGGTCACCGGATCTATCGTAATGGTTTTGCTCATAAGATACTCTTTCCGTCGTGGTCAGCCGAAGCGAACGATGGTGCCCAGATGGGGGATGTGGCCGTCAAGCAGATCGCCCAGCACGGAGAAAATGTGGTCGGGATGCGGCGGGCACCCCGGCACGTGCAGATCAACCGAAACAACCTCATGCAAGGGACGGGTGCGGTCCAGCAGCGGCGGAATGTCCTCCTTGGGAATAGCTGGTTGCTCCGCTGCGTTTTCTATGTATGCGCGCGAATAAAGACTGTCCACGGAGAAGGAGTTGCGAAGAGATGGCACGTTCCCCGTCACGGCGCAATCGCCCAGCGCGACCAACAGCTTCGTGCGTTCGCGCACCAGCCGAATCTTGTGCTCGTCTTCCTCGTTGGTGATGGCGCCTTCCACGATTGTAACGTCGACATTTTCGGGAAATTCTTTATGATCCACCAGCGGACCATACACCAACTCAATGCGATCAGCGATCTCAAGCAGGCGGTGATCAATGTCAAGGAAGGACATGTGGCAGCCAGAGCAGCCATCCAGCCATATCGTGGCTATGCGCGCCTTCTCGGGGGGTGAGTTCATTTTAATCTCCTTAAACACAATAATTCCTGGAAACTCATACTTTACGCCACGTTTCACCTGGCAGCCAAGCCATTAGGGGAGCGGGCATTATACTATAGGAAGTGGTCCTCCATGTCAATCCAGCGATATCAGACTCGCCCGCTGGATCGCTACGTTTGTGTCTCCTCCCGGTGACCGCGACCCGTCCGCGCGGTCACCAGGGGCACAGGAAATGGAGGGGCTTCCGCGCTTATTTCTCGGGCCACGTCTCCTCGGGCGCGGGCGGGGTGGGCGGATCAAGCAAAACCGGCTCGGCGTAGTCGTCTTCCATCACGTACGGGAGCTTGTAGACTTCCTCGCCAGTTGAGTTCGTGAAGTAGAGCCGGGATATCGAGTTTGCGCTTGAATCGCTGTCGGTCCACATCGCGAAAAATGGGTCGGCCGGGTTGTGCGGACGCCGCAGATAGCAATGGTTGAATGGGCTGTCGCGCGTGACCCGGCGCTCAATGGGCCACCATTCCCGATCCGGATCGGCCGTGCTCCAAACGCCTACCTCTCCGCCAGTGAAGTAGGCTTGCGGTCCTGGCAGGGCCGGCGCGATAAGCGTCCACTTGCCGTTGTCGATGTAGAGGCTGCCCATGTCGTAATTGTGGTCCGAAATCGTGATTGGCGTGGTCCTCCATTCCTCGCCGGTCCAGCGCGTGATCGTCCACACCCGCGGATCGTTCTCGGGCGCGGGCGAGGCCCCAAAACTGGTGATGTACAAGATGACGGGATGGCCGTCCTCGTCAAATATCAGCTTGCTCGGATAGGCGACCTTGCCCTGCGCTTCGTAGTCGATGATTAGCGCGGGGTTGTGTATCTCATCCAGAGGCGTCTCGACAGGCGCGCCGTCCACCGTTGTCCATGTCTCTCCAAAGTCCGTGGTCTGTACGTAGTAGAGATTGGTGCGCCGGTCCACGTTACCGCCGGGATGGTAGTTGAAGGCCGTGCCGACCTTCTCCCCCCTCACGCGGCTGACCTGATAATGCCCGCCAAAGCCCACGAGTTTCGAGAGCGTTTCCGCGGGCTCCTCCGCCCAATCGTCCCCGCGGCGGCTGGTCTCCCAATACAGTTCGCGGCCAGCAGTATAGAGCGTGAGCAGGTGCATGAACCCTCGCCCAGGCACGGGCCAAACTTGGGAATAGGTCTGTTCGCGTTCGATGATCTGCTCGAACTCGTCAATGCAGTACGGTTCCGCGCTCTTGAATATCTGCCCCGGCCGGCGGCGGCTGCGCCCGGCGATGAACACCCAGATATGGCCGTCCTCGTCGATTGCAAGACTGGGGTTGTCGTGGGGATCGTCCACCCCTTGCTGGTCGCGCACGATGGTTGGCCGCGGCACGCGGTGGTTGGCGTGATCGTAATAGGAGATCATCGTCATGAGATACCGGTCTTCTGGCCCCGTGTCTCCACCATAGACGAAAAAGGTCTTGTCCACCTCGGGCGCATGGACGGCCATCGGGGTGAGCGTGTGCCCCCAAGCGAAGGAAAGCGGACCCGAATACTTGTAGTACGGCCAATCGTATGATGGCACTTCAGGGCTGTCCGCAATCGGCCGGTGCGCCCACCAAATGCCGCGATATCCGTCGATGCGATCGCGAAAGGTCTTGAAGGTGACCCCATGCTCGGCGTCGCCCCACTCGCTGCGGACCAAGATACGCGCGCGGTAGGTCTTGTCCGCCCGAAGTTCGTCCAGACTCACTTCAAGGTGGCCCGGTTCTCCGGTGACTTCAAGGCGATCGCTGTAATCCTCGCCGTTCAGTTCAACACGGATGCCGTCCGGCGTCACGGGGGCGTGACCCGTGATCGCAAACCGGAACGGTTCGTCTGGAGGTAGCAGCCCCGCGAAATGATCGGGAGAGGTTTGGGCGATTTGGGGCGGCGTGGGGAGGAGCTCCGCATTGAGCGACGCGGCGGCCAATTCAGCGTGGTCAGCGGTTATGGTGTATTCCCCCGGTTCAATATGAGTCCAAATGAAATGCGCGGCGGTGTCCCCCTCCTCAATGTCGACGCGCGGGGGTTCGAGTTGGCCGCCAGCCGCCGTCACCACATCACGGTAGCCTCTCGTCAAGGGCTCCCCATCCTCCCCTAGCGCTCGAACCGTCATATGGACGGAGTCGCCCGGCGCGGCGCCGATCGGGCCGCCGTCGAGAACGCGCGCGGCGGCATCTCCCGGGGATTCATGAAACACGCGGATCTGCTCTTCCGTCAACGCGCGGTCGAAGATGATCACATCGCTGATGACGCCTTCAAAAGGCATCCGCGCGCTTCCGGGCCGTGAGCCGATCCGCAACCCGGCGCCAACGGTGAACGCGGGCGCGTGTCCCTCGCCGGCCAACTCCCCATCGACATACACCTCCACCGTCTGCCCCGCGCGCCGGAACGCGACATGCCGCCAGCCCGTCCCGGCGATACACGGCGCGGCAAGCACGTTTCCCGCGTCGGCGGACCACAAGCGCAATTCGCCCTCGCGATTGTAGAACAGCGCCCGGTTACTGAGGTCATCGCCGAGACCGGCCTGCAAAAACGTGTTGGCCTCACCATCACCCGTGAGATTGAGCCACCCCATGA
>SKRY01000283.1 GCA_007118235.1 Candidatus Hydrogenedentota bacterium
GATGGCGAGGCGTTGGCCCTTGCGCACGCGTTGGCCAAGGGTTACGGCCATGCGCGCCACGCCGCCGCGCCGCACGCGGACCCATTGGCTCTTGCGGACGACCATGGGCGTGTGTTTTGGACGTTTGGCTTGGCCGCGCCGCATGCCAAGGCGAGCCATCACCCGCAGGACGCCGCGAACGCCCATGGCTATGGCTTCGTCGTTGAAGCGCATGGGCTCGCCCGCCTCGTACAACATCACGGGGATGCCTTGCTTCTGCGCCGCTTCCCGCAGGGAGCCATCCCGCGTGGCGGCGTGCATGATGACGGGCGTCCCAAAGGCCTCGGCGCATTCCAGAGTCTCGGTATGGTCCAGATTGCCGCGCACTTGGGGCAGGTTGCTGCGGTGGAGCGAACCGGTATGCAGATCAATGCCATGGGTGCAATGGCGGACGATCTCTTCCAGAAACAGATTCGCCAGGACGGACGCGAGCGGCCCGCGCTTCGATCCCGGAAAAGAGCGGTTGAGATCGCGCCGGTCCGGCAGATAGCGCGATTGCTGGAGGAACCCGAAAACGTTAACGATGGGGGCGGCAATCAGCGTGCCATGGAGGCGCTTGACATCCATCTGCTCGATCACTTGGCGGATGATTTCAACCCCATTGAGTTCATCGCCGTGCAGGGCCGCGCTCAACCACACGCAGGGGCCGGGCGTTTTGCCGTGGAACACCGTCACTGGCAGGTGCAGTGGGGTCTGAGTGGGGAGAACAGCAACGGGGATTTCGATGTACGTATTCTGGCCGGGTTTGACCGTGACGCCGCCAATGGTGAGGGGATCCGTCATGTCACGACTTGATCCGGTCGCGGGTCTTGCCGGGTTTGGCGTGCTTTTCCAGAAACTTGATGATGGCCCCCGCCACATCCACGCCCGTGGCCTTTTCGATGCCTTCAAGGCCCGGAGAGGAATTCACCTCGATGACGACGGGGCCATGGTTGGACCGCAAGATGTCCACGCCCGCGATGTTCAGGCCCATGGCCTTGGCCGCGCGCACCGCCGTGCTGCGTTCCTCGGGCGTCAGCTTGAGCTTCTCGGCGCGGCCGCCCCGGTGAAGATTGGCGCGGAACTCGCCGGGGGCGCCCACCCGTTTCATGGACGCGACCACCTTCCCGCCGATGACGAAGGCGCGGATGTCGCTGCCCTTGGCTTCCTTGATGTACTCTTGCACAAGGATGTTGGCGTTAAGGCCGCGGAAGGCCTCGATGACGGACTTCGCCGCTTGTGTGTTCTCCGCTAGCACCACGCCAATGCCTTGCGTGCCTTCCAGCAGCTTGACCACGAGCGGCGCTCCGCCAACAATGTTGATGAGACCGTCGATGTCCTTGGTGGAGTTGGCGAAGCTGGTGACGGGGAGGCCGATGCCCTGCCGGGAGAGCAACTGTAGACACCGCAGCTTGTCCCGCGCGCGCGAGATGGCCTGGGATTCGTTGGCGCAAAACACGCCCATGATCTCGAACTGCCGGACCACGGCCGTGCCATAAAAGGTATGGCTAGCTCCAATGCGGGGAATCGTGGCGCCGTAGTTTTCCAGGACCTTGCCCTGATACATGATCGCGGGCTTGTGCGCGGTGATGTCCATGTAACATCGCAGATAATCCACGATGTGCATATCATGGCCGCGGGTCTCGCCCGCTTCCTTGAGGCGGCGGGTGGAATACAGACTGCCATCGCGCGAGAGGATGGCGATTTTCATGCTCGTTCTTTCCATCGAGTGGACTTGCTCCTGGCGTTCTTCTCTCCGCGGTCCAAGAAGGAGCGGCCTGGGTCGACAAGAAAATGGCCGCGCACGGCCTGCCGTCCCAATAGCATGCGAAACCCCATCAGATCCCGGTTCGTGAGTGTGATGTCAATGGTCCAGACCTGGCCCAGCAACGCCACGCGCGTATGGATAACGGGCCGAAGCTCTTGGTGCCCCCCTGAATTGCGGATGTGGCGTTCGCCAGCCAAGGGGACGGCGACGTTGATACTATTCGAGGTTGTGCGTTGGAAGGGATGGACGTCGAAGCGCACCATGGCGCGGCCATCTTGCTCGAACCGCTCCAGGTTGAACGCATGCAGCACGCTTGTCCGCGCCCCCGTGTCCACCTTGGCCTTGATCGCGGGCACATCCAAGTCAACGAGTTTCACCCATTCGCGCCACCCGATGACGGGACGGCTCGATCGCGGCGATTTCACGTCAGCCGGTCCTCCCCACGCGCTCCGGCGGCCCCGGCCTCATACGTCACGTGTCCGGCACACCAGGCGGGGCTTAGAACTCATTGCGGATCATTTCCTCGGCGGAGATGCTGCGGAATTCAAACGGCTGTTCCCTGGGTTCTTCGCGGCGCGGCTGCGGCGCCGTGGGCCGGGTTCCCCGAATAAAGGCCTCGCGGAATGAACCTCCCGCCCGGCCCGTGTGGCGTTCGATGTTGTGGAATTCCACCCCATCCGGAACCCGGAAATCACGTTCGGGCAACCCTTCATGGGCCTTTATCATGAAATCCGTCCAGATGGGCGCGGCGATGCGGCCGCCCGTGTAGTCGGTCCCACTGCCCAGGCGCCGGTTGCCTTCCCGGTATCCCACCCAGACAACGCCGGTGAACTGGGGCGTATACCCACAGAACC
>SKRY01000106.1 GCA_007118235.1 Candidatus Hydrogenedentota bacterium
CCGATCCGCCCGTGGAGATGAGCGCCGGCGACTTCGAGCCGCAACAGCCTTTGATGCAAGACGCCCCGCAACGCGTCACCTATCCCCGCTTCTTCAACGATCACGAGGACAACCTCTACTTCTTCTACCGCAGCGGCGGCAGCGGCGCGGGGGACATCGCCATCTTCGAGTACGATGACGAGACCAGCGAGTGGTCCATCATCAGCGACCGGCTGTTCGGCCGGGAGGGCGTGTATCCGCCTTGGAACGACAGCGAATCCCGCAACGCCTACATGCATGACCTGCTGTTCGATAACGAGGGCCGCTTGCACATCACGTGGGTCTACCGAGAAGTAGCGGCGTCGTGGGCGAGCAATCATGACTTGCACTACGCCTACAGCGACGACCAAGGCCGTACTTGGAAAAACAATGATGGCGAGGTCATCGCCGATACCCGCGAGGGCGAGCAAATCACCATCGACAGCCCGGGCATCGTGGTCTGGGAAATTCCGGTGTTTTCATGGCTGATGAATCAGTGCGCCATGACGCTGGACTCAAACAACAACCCGCACGTCGCCACCTATCACATGGAAGAGCCCTACGAGCCCGAAGACCTCCAGCACGGTCCCCCGGCGGAAGCGCTCGATCGCTTGAATTACTACCACTACTGGCGGGACAGCAACGGCGAATGGCATCGCAGTGAACCGCTTCCAATGCCCACACGGCGGCGTCCCATGATCGTCGCGGCGCCGGATGACACCATCGTGATCTACTTCGCGACAAACGACGGCTTCATGTGCCATGTCGCGCGCGCCGAAGACAATTGGAGCGAGTGGGAGAGTTTCCGCCTGACAACGTCTGAATTTACCGCAACCGACGCCACCAAACCCGATCGCCGCTTGCTCGCACAGGAGAACATCCTTTCCTTCACCGCGGATCCGAGGGCCGAACAGGAAGGACGGGGCTTCGCGTTTCTTGATTGGAACATGGAACGGCTCGTGGAGGCCATCGAATAGGCCGCCTCATCGGAGACCGGCGCGGCCGTTTTGACCATCGCTGACAGCCGGGGTATCATGGCTTCTCCGAAAGCGTGTTTCGACTTCGTATGGGGATTGACAGCCGGTCATTTGGCCGGTGGGGATACGCAGCACCATGCTAACCAAGTTCCGTATACTTCCAGCGCCGCTTCGTGTGCTCGTCCTTCTGGGGGCATTGGCCCTGATTAGCGCCAGCGGGAAGGCCGCCGCGGAGGCGCCTGCCCCCCAACTGGGCGAGCGCGAACCCGCCGTCTCCGAACAAGACGAGGCGGTGCGGGCGATCGTGGAAGCGCTCGAACAGCAAGAAGAGGCGCTCGACCGGGCCTTGGCGCACCCCGCGGAGGAACAGGAGCCCCTTCATTTGGATGTGGCCACGGCTGTTCAGCGGGCCTTGGCGGACAATCCCCGGACCGCCATCGCGGAAAGCGAGGTGGACGCGGCGTGGGCGCGCGTGGGACAAGCGCGGTCGGCGATGTTGCCCAATGTATCCATCGAATCCGCTTACACCTACATCGATTACGACTACACCGATTTGGATCTTGGCGGTCAACTGCCCGTTTTGGGAGCGGTGACGCGAAGGCTTGGGAGCGGGGCTTTCTCTGGGCTTGTTCCGGATAAGGACACCCGCACGGACCGGCTCCAGGCCCGGCAGGTATTGTTTGCGGGGGGCAGCATTCGCGCCGCCGCGAAAGCATCGCGTTTTCTCGCGGAATCCGGCGAATGGCGGCGCGACGCGGAGTTGCAGGACCTCGCCTTTGAGGTCCGTGAGGCCTACTACAAGACGCTCCTCGCCGATTCCTTGATACGCGTGGCCGAGGAGAGCGTGCGCACCTTCGAACGCAATCTCCACGATGCCAGAGCCTTGTTCGAGCAGGGCATGGTGAGCCGGTTCGAGGTGTTGCGGGCGGAAACCGAGCTGAGCGCCCGGCAAGCAGACGCCACGGCGGCGCGCAACGCCCGGCGGCTGGCCCAGTCCAACCTGCGCCGCCTTCTGAATGTCCCCCAAGGGACGCCGTTGCTCTTGGAAGAGGATTTCGGCGGATCGCCCACGCAACAGCCCATCGAGGAGGCCGTGGCGGAAGCCATTGACCGCCGGCCCGAGCTGAAGGCGTTGCGCGCGGCCCAACAAGCGGGCGAGGCCGATGTGCGCCGGACGCAGGGGCAGTTCCTGCCGCAAGTGGGGGCCTCGGTGGAATACACCAACATTGAAGGGGGCGCGGCCCTGATGCCCCAGGGCTGGGGGTTCACCGTGGGCGCGGAGTGGGATCTGTACACGGGCGGACAGCGCCGCGCCGGAACGCGCGAAGCCCGCGCCACGGTAAGGGGGCTGACGCATGAGATTCGCGAGGTTGAGCAGCTTGTCGAGCTGGATGTCACCAACGCGTACATTGAATTGCGCGACGCCATGGAAGCGGTTCGCAGCGCCCGCGATACCGTGGAATGGGCGCGGGAAGGCCTGCGCATGGCCGAGATACGGTTCCAAGAGGGCGTGGGAACCCAGTCGGAATTGCTTGAGGCCGAACTCGCGCTCACCGATTCGGAGACACGTCTCGCCGAAGCGCTGCACGATTTCTCCGTGGCTTCCGCCGCCCTCGACAGGGCGCTCGGCCGGCCCGCGGAGGAC
>SKRY01000115.1 GCA_007118235.1 Candidatus Hydrogenedentota bacterium
GAGCACGCCGTACATTGGCGCGCCGCGAACAAACGCCCGCGTGCCGTCAATCGGGTCAATGATCCAGCGGTGGCTGGATTCTTCCGTCCCCTCTTCCCCGTATTCCTCCCCCACCAGGGCGTGGTCGGGATATTGCGCCGAGATGCGCTGGCGAATGAGCCGCTCCGCGTGCCGGTCCGCCTCCGTGACGGGGCTGGCGTCGGCCTTCATGTCGGGCCGAACGCCGGTTTGGTAGAATCCCAAGGTCAACTGGCCCGCTTGCCAAGCGGTCTCGGTGGCGAAGTCTAGGTAGGCTCGTATTGTATCGCTCATTATTCCTCCCCGCGTTATCTTCATGCTGACGCCATCACGCCAGTATTCTACGGGCTGACGCCGCTCCGGGCAACCCAGCGAGGTCCATGACGTGATATGCCCCCCTCATTTGCGTTACACTGGGGGCGCCATGGTGAGGTGCGCCATGGCGTTCCAGGCCATGATCCGCGGGCCTGGAAACCCACGCGACAGCGCAGGCGCATGACGCGCCATGCCGCGGTTTTTACGTAAAATCAGGAGGTTCTGCTCACCATGCCGTCAGTTTTGGTCCCCATCGCGCAAGGGTGCGAGGAACTTGAAGCCGTAACCATCATTGATCTCCTTCGGCGCGGAGAGGCGGAAGTGACCGTGGCGGGCCTTGACGCCGAACCAGTCACGGCCAGCCGGGGCGTCCGCCTGATTCCCGACATGACGCTGGACGAGGCCCTCCAACGGGAGTACGACATGGTGGCGCTTCCCGGCGGGGCGAAGGGCGCGGAAAACCTTGCGAACGATATCCGGATCACGGATTTGCTGAAACAGATGGCCGCGGACGGCAAATATGTCGCCGCCATTTGCGCGGGCCCCACGGTACTCGCCAAGGCGGGGTTGCTAGCGGGCAAGAAGGCCACGTCGTATCCGGCCATGCTCGACCAGCTCAAAGCGGCCAACGCGCAATGCGTGGAGGAGCCTGTGGTCCAAGACGGACGAATCATCACTTCACGCGGTCCCGGCACGGCCATGGATTTCGCCCTCGCGCTGGTTGAGATTCTCCAGGGCCGGGAAACGCGGGACAAGGTCGAAAAAGCCCTCGTGCGCCCTTGAACCATTGAACGCGCACGCGGCTTGGAACCATACGAAACACTACTAACAATCCAACGTACGAGAGGAGAGACCCCCAATGTTTTTTAGCGGCATATCCGACGAAGCAGGCCAGGATATCGATACGCAAATCAAGGCCCACCAAGAGTTGGGCTGGAAGCATCTTGAGCTGCGGTTGGTGGACAACACGAACATAACGCAGATTCCGGACGCCAAGTTCGATGAAGTCGCGGAGAAAGTGGCCGCCGCCGGCATGGACGTCTCGTGTTTTGGCAGCGCGATCGCCAATTGGGCGCGCCCGATCACGTGCGATCCCCAGATCGACATCGACGATCTCAAGCAGGCCATTCCCCGCATGCGGCGGCTCGAGACGCCCTTCATCCGGGTGATGAGCTATCCCAACGACAAGGACAATCCCCTGGATGATGCGGCATGGCGGAATGAGTCCATCAAACGCATGAAGAACTTGGCGAAGATCGCCGAGGACGGCGGCATCACGATGGTGCACGAGAATTGCAGCGGCTGGGGCGGCTTGTCGGCCGAGAACAGCAATATCCTTCTCGGCGAAGTCAGTAGCCCCGCGTTGAAGGTTGTGTTCGATACCGGCAACCCCGTGACCTATGGGCAGGACGCCTGGGACTACTACCAGAAGGTCTACAACGACATCGTGTATGTCCATATCAAGGACGTGAAACGGGTCGATGGCGAGGATATCTACTGCTACTGTGGCGACGGACAAGGCTACGTGCGCGAGATTCTTGGCGACTTACTTGGGAAGGGCTACGACGGAGGCATCTCCATCGAACCCCATCTCGCCGCCGTCATCCACACCGGCAAGCAGGCGGACAACGCTGAACAACTCTACCAGACCTACACGGAATATGGCCGGCGCTTGATGCAGCTCGTCAAGGAAGTGGCCCCCGCGCGGGCGGCCGAAGTCCCCGCCGGAAAGTAAACCACACACGCCCGCGGCTGGCTCCAACCCGGCCGCGGGCGTTTTCCTTTTTGGCGTCGCCCTAGTACTCAGTCCGCCTTAAGTGTGTGAATGTTCCGATTGAGTCTGACTGAGCCTGAGATGATTTCCCAACAAGTCCATCCCGTAGGGATGACAGATGCTAGCCAGGGGTTGAGCTTGCAGGCGATAGCGTGCGGGCGACACCCCTGGAAACAGACGTACCCGATACCGGCCCTGATAAGGGTCGCAGAACCTTCGTGCACACGGATGCTGCGCCCCCTAAAGGGGTCGTTGGAGAGGGCGGCGTGTGATCCTGGGGTATCCGCGCACTACGCGCGCTTCAACCCCAGGCTACCAGCTGTGACCCCGCTGGGGTCGGCCCCCTTGGAAGGGCAACCACACCGCCGCCTTGCGGCCGGCTGTTGTGCCGGCAAGATGCCGGCGGTACGATTTGACCGAGGGGATGTCGCTCAATGCCAACCTTGCTTCTCCAACAATTGGGAACGCAAACATAAAGGACGCGAGCAATGAACACTCTATCGCGGCGGCGGTTCATGCAATCGGCGGC
>SKRY01000252.1 GCA_007118235.1 Candidatus Hydrogenedentota bacterium
GGGCGTTCGCCGCCTTGGGCATGGCCCGCACCAACCCGCGATAGGTGTTGTTGCCCCGGCCCGCCGAGATCGTCTTGGAGATGACGGTGCTCCGCGTGTTCTTGCCGAGGTGAATCATCTTCGTGCCCGTGTCGGCCTGTTGCCGCTTGTTGCTCAAGGCCACGGAGTAGAACTCGCCAATCGAGTTGTCGCCCTGGAGCACGCAGCTCGGGTACTTCCACGTGATGGCCGACCCGGTCTCGACCTGCGTCCAAGAGATCTTCGAATAATCCCCGGCGCACTTGCCGCGCTTCGTCACAAAGTTGTAAATGCCGCCGCGGCCTTCATCGTCTCCGAGATACCAATTCTGCACGGTTGAGTAGTTCACCGTGGCGCGATCCTTGGCGTAGATCTCCACCACCGCCGCGTGCAACTGATGCTCGTCGCGTTGCGGGGCAGTACATCCCTCGAGGTAGTTCACGCTTCCGCCTTCCTCCGCCACGATGAGCGTGCGCTCGAACTGGCCAGTCTGGGCCGCGTTAATACGGAAATACGTTGAGAGATCCATCGGGCACTTCACGCCCTTCGGGATATAACAAAAGGATCCGTCGCTAAATACCGCCGAATTGAGCGCGGCGAAGTAGTTATCGTTGTACGGCACGACCGAGCCCAGATATTCCTTGACCAGTTCTGGGTGATTGTGTACGGCCTCACTGAAGGAACAGAAGATGATCCCTTTCTTGGCTAGAATGTCCTTGTGCGTCGTCGCCACGGACACGCTATCGAACACCGCGTCCACCGCCACGCCCGCCAAGGCCTTGCGCTCCTCGATGGGAACGCCCAGCTTCTCGAAGGTCCGGAGCAACTCGGGATCCACCTCGTCCAGGCTCTGGGGACCGTCCTCCTTTTTCTTGGGGGACGAGTAATAGCGCTGCGCCTGAAAGTCAATGGGCGGATAGCCTACGTTGGCCCATGTGGGCTCGGGCATCTCAAGCCAGTTGCGATAGGCTTTCAGCCGCCACTCCAACAGCCACTCGGGCTCGTCCTTCTTCGCGGAAATCGCCGCGATGATGTCTTCATTCAGTCCTGGAGGGAAGGTGTCCGACTCGATCTCGGTCACCCATCCCCACTTATATTCCTTATTCGCAAGCTCGGCAATCTCGCGATTGCTTTGCTCAACGCGGGTGCCGGCATACTGCGGTTCGCCGGTCCCGATCTCTGGCGTGCTCATATACAACACTCCCTACTACATGCTGGGTAGTTACGGTTTGATGGTGCGGGTGGCGCGCGCCGCCGCGCAGCCTCTTCTCTCGGCCAATTCGCGGAGCGCACGGGAACACAGGCCATGAGGCAATCACGTCTCTCTAGGCCTATCAATGCTAACAGACGCAGGGAACGCCGTATTCCCAAGGGGAAAAGAGAAATGACACAAGCCCACTACAGTATAGAATGGAGCGCGGGCTTGTGTCCACTTGACGAAGCGAAAACAGCGAATGCTCCCAACTCTTATCCGAGGCTGGCCGCGCGCCGCCGGCGCGCCATGCTTCTCCTTTACTCGTTGGACCCCTCCTCCAGCGCCGCGATGAGTTGGGCCATGAGCCCCGTGCCTGGCATAAGGATGACGCGGTATTCGCTGCGCTGCAAGGCCTCGCCGCCTTTGTTGGACTGAGAGCCCCCCGCCAGGAGGCCGTCGGGCGTCACGTGGTTCAGCAAGGCCTCGTATGCGCGGTCCGCCGATTCACGCGCCCGGTGCTCCAGCCACCCCTCGCCGTGACCGATCGCTAGAGCCGCCGCGATGCCCGCCGCGCCCGCCGTGTCGGCCGCGAGGTCCGGTTCGTCCACGTAGACGGCCCAAAGGCCATCGCCGCGCTGACGCGCCATCACCCAATCAGCGGCGCGGCGCAGCTCCGCCTCGAGTTCCGGGAAGGCTTCGTGCTCATCGAGTTCGCGCATGACGCGGACCCACCCCAGCAGATACCAGGCCGAGGCGCGCGCCCAGTTCCGGAAACTGCGGCGGGGGGGATCCTGGGCGTGATAACGGAGCCAAAGGGCGTCGTCATGCACGAGGCGGTCCCTCCGCAGGAGCAACTGCCGGACGGCTTCATCCGCCAATTCCGGCGCGTCCCCTTGCGCGGCGAGCACGGCCATGGGGTAGGCCACGGTGTAACAGCCTTCCGCGCTTGTCGTGCCGCCGTCGATGACGCAGCCCTTTTCATCGCGCCGGTTATCCCAGAAGTCCTGCACAATCGCCAAGGAGGGATTGCCCGGCATGTGCGTGGCGACACGGGCGAACATGCCGGAGCCCTCGATGCCGTAGACGCGGCCGCTCACCGGCTCGGAGCGGGGATTCTCGTACGTCAGGCCGCCATCGGGGTCCACATACATGGCGAGCCGCTCGCGCACGGCGTCATCGTGACCGAGATCGGCCAGCCCATCGATCATGCATTGCTCCATCCAGCCAAAGGGCTGAAGCGTGTCCAGCGACGCAAGCCGCTCTCGTAGCGCCCCGGCGGGATCCGCGCCCTGGCCCGTAAGCAGATGCGGCGTTTGCAACGCGGGCGTTGGCGGAGCGTCTTCCGCCGCGGTTCCGTCCATAATGAAGAGTTGCGCCTCGCCCTCTGCCTGCCGCAAGGCCACA
>SKRY01000069.1 GCA_007118235.1 Candidatus Hydrogenedentota bacterium
ACGCGATCATGACGCCCTCGCGGTATGGCGAGCTGTTCGCGGGAACGGGAGAGGCCTCGGGCGATTCCGGTCCCATTCGCGAGCTTCGGACAAGCGTCGGCCAGTTTCTTATTCCCGGGGAGGTGGCGGACGACCAATATCGTATCGGACGTTATGCGGACATTCTCGAATTCTGTACGCGAAACCGTTATACGCCGGAGGAGTTCTTGGACCAGTGCCGAAAGAAAGGCCTTCCCGTGACGGCCGCTGAACTCCACAAAAAACTGTTCCAAAAACTGGCGGAACTCGACGCCGATAACCAGAATGGCGTCTGGGCCCGGATTATCAAGAACGCTTTTGCCCCGCTCTTCATCTCCGATGTGGATTTCGTCGCGGGCAATCCGCCTTGGGTCAATTGGGAGAGTTTGCCCAATGGCTACCGGGACGGCATGAAGCCACTGTGGGATCGGTACGGCTTGTTTACCTTATCCGGTTCGGCGGCCCGCCTTGGTGGAGGCAAGAAAGATTTGTCCATGCTCTTCGCCTATTCGGCAGTGGACAACTACCTGAGGTTTGGCGGCCGGCTTGGATTCGTCATTACCCAGAGCATATTCAAGACTCAAGGCGCAGGCGACGGATTTCGTCAATTACGGTATCGGACAGCCGTTGAAGAGAATTCGCATGGAGACATGGTCTATCTTAATCCTCTTCACATCCACGATCTCAGCGCCATGCAAGTCTTCGAGGGCGCGACCAACCGCACCGCCGTATTCGTCTGCGAAAAACGCACGGAACCCTTTTCCTATCCGCTTCCGTACACCGTGTGGCGGGGAGCTTCTCGAATCCCCCAAGAATTGACGCTAGACGAAGTGCGCGCCATGGTGACGGCTACTGACCTCGGCGCCGCGCCCGTGGATTCAAATAACGCCAGTTCCCCTTGGCTGACCGCGCCAGAGGAAGCGCTGTCGGGAATCCGCAAGGTTATCGGACCGAGTAGCTATACGGCCTATGCCGGCTGCTGTACGTGGCTGAATGGCGTGTTTTGGATTCGCGTCATTGCCGAATGGCGCGACGAGAAACTGGTCATCGAAAACCTCCATGATGTGGGCCGGATTCCAGTGAAACAAGTTCAGACCGCCATCGAACCGGACTTGGTGTATCCGCTGCTTCGTGGCCGCGATGTCCGGCGTTGGCGCGCCGAGCCCTCCGCCCACATCATTCTGGCTCAGGATCCGAAGACGCGGGCAGGCATTCCCGAATCGGAAATGAAGCTGCGGTGGCCTCAAACGTATGCATATTTGAAACAGTTCGAGGGCGACCCCAGCAAACCCGAACATGGAACTCTTCGGGGGAGGTCCGGCTATCGGCGCTATTTCAAACCCACTGATCCCTTTTATTCAATGTATAACGTTGGCCCCTACACCATGGCCAAGTGGAAGGTGGTGTGGCGGGAGCAAACGGCCCTGTTTCAAGCGGCTCTTGCCGGCCCCATTTCCAAACTTCCGATGTTACCCGATCACAAGCTGATGATGGTTCCTTGCGCCACACAGCAACAAGCCCATTACTTGCTGGGAATGCTGAATTCCGCGCCATGTCTTCTCGCTGTTCACTCGTATGTGATTTCCACCTCCACTTCAACCCATGTGCTTTCCAACGTGGCCGTACCAGCCTTTTCGAAGGAGGATCCTGCGCACGTCAAGCTGGCGGATGTGGCGCGGCGTTGCCGGAACGCGGCCGAAAAAGGCGATGAGAAGAAGCTCCTTACGCTCCAGACCACCATCGACGAGATGGCCGCCGGTATCTGGAACATCACCAAAGAGGAATTCCACGCCATTCAGCACGGCCTTCGCGAGTTGAAACCCGCCGAATCCGCTGAGCCTTCAACTCCAGAGAGCGGGGACTAAGCCAACGTTGTTTGGGTTGGGATTCCCGCTTTCGATGCTTCGTCCCACGTTCTGAATGGTTTGGAGTAATGGCGGAAAGGCGGCTACATTGCTTCAGCCCTTGCGCTGAAGAACGGGATAATCTCATCCGCGACGCGCTTCGGTTCGACGATGGGCGCCAGATGACCAGCCCCGTCCAATTCCCGGACCTCCGCGTTGGGTATGCGGCGGGCGGCGTGATGGACGCTCGCGGTGAACCATGGCAGGGCGGTATGGGAGCCGTGGAGGAGTAGTACGGGCGCGGCGATCTGCTCGAGCGCGGGGAGCGCAGTGGGACTCGGACCGTTGGCGATCGCCTGAAACTCCGTGAGATCCACGGACAGGTATCGGGCGGCGGCTTCGACTCCTCCGGCCTCGGCGATCGCCGCGAATTCCTCGTGATTGGCGACCATTTCACCGAAGACCTCCGCCGCTTCGACCGGCTTGTTCTCTTCAGCCAATTCCTGCATCCGGCTGACGCAGTTGTTGAAGCGGGCTGCGTCATCCTCGTTCATTGCTTCGAAGATCACGGGTTCGTGGACCGCCACGGCGCTCACGGAGGGGCATTGCGCCGCCGCGCCCAAGGAGAGCATGCCACCTCCGGAGAGTCCCACGAGACCCACGGGTTCGCCGGCGCTCTCCGCGAAAGCGGCCACGTCCTCCACGAGACGCTGGGGCGAATGGTCCGGGTTGTCATCGCTCAGGCCCCGCCC
>SKRY01000399.1 GCA_007118235.1 Candidatus Hydrogenedentota bacterium
GACCACAGGTCGATGGACACCTTGCCCACCTCGCCTTCGGGCAACGGATCCGGCTCCTCGAACCCATCGCGGAACTTGACCCGCTGGATGCTGTCCAGCATCAGGATTTCGCGTCCATCCGGGTAGATGTCCACGAGTTTCGCCGTGAAATCGGTGTCTGGCGCATCCGTGGAGACATAGAGATCCACGGTCACGCGGCCCGCGATTTCCAACGGCTCGTCTAGTGGTTCCGTCGCGAAGGTGAGCACGTCGTCGCGCTCGCCAAGTTCGCGTTGGTCGAACGGGCCCGCAGGAATAAAGAGGTTTTGTCCGCCGTGCGTGGGGACGGGATCCGCGGAGTCGTACGTGTAACTGAGCGACTCCTGCGCAACATCTTCCACGCTGGAGCGAAGCCGGCCATCCGGGCTCAGATATAAGGGAGTCGATTCGGTCTCGAACGGGGGCCACGTATCGGCGGTCCGCCATTCATTGCCCGGCGCGCCGGGATCTTCCACGTCGCCCAGTGTGTAATAATGAACAGCCGGGTCCTCCATGACGCCCGTATCCTCCCCCAGCAGCCAATGCCTAAAGAACCGCTCGCTCAGTTCATCAATGTCGAAGTTGTAATTGTCCGGCAACGTCAGGTCTCCCGTCTCCCGCGTTATGTTGTGCGTCCACGGCCCCATGACCATGATCTGATTGCCGCGCGCGCCGGCGCCGCCTTCGTACTGACGGGTGAGGAAGTTGTCGATGTTGCCTTGGGCGAAGATGTCGAACCATCCGCTGAAATGAATGCCCGGAGCGGTAACGTGCGCGGCGCGGGACGCGAAGTCATAGTCGCGCCAGAACGCATCGTACGTGGGATGCGCCTGCCAACGCTCCTTGATGTGCTCGAGGTCCTGCATTTCGAGCCAATGCTCCACCTCGGCCGTGCGCCATACGCCACCTTGATAGGCTAACTGACCATAAAACTCCGATGCGGCCACGGCGATGAACTGGGCTTGAACGTCCGCCCCGGCCGCCGCGAGAAACAACTGCGTCAAGCCGAGGGCCGAGCCGCCCCGCGTGCCCACGGCGCCGTTACACCAGTCCTGTTCGCGAATCCAGTCAACGGTGTCCACTCCGTCTTGCCGCTCGCCCCACCCGTCATCGGCGAACGCGCGATCCTCTCCCCCGCTCCCGCCACGGCCCCGCGTGTCCTGTATGACAAGGGCGATCCCCCACGGCAGAATGTGATTCGCCCACGCTGGACCCATCTCCCGGCCATAGACGGAGCGCGCGAGTAGGGCGGAATGGGGGCCTTCGCCTTCCGCGGGCAAATAGTAGTCCGTCTCCAGCTCCACCCCATCCCGCATGGGAACCATGACCGTTCCAGCCGGCGAAGGGAGTTCCGCCCCCGCCCAACACACCGGCAATAACGAGAGACATAGCGCGGAAACCGCAAGCAACAGGCATTTACGCATTGAGTGTATTCTCCGTTTGGAGGAGATTAGGATGTCTCCCCAAGCCCCGCCTTGTGCGATTCGCTATAAGGCGGGTATACTTCCGTTGGAGGCTGCGGAGGATCGCGTGCGATCCGCCCGGCCTCCTTACTTGAGTCCATATGGCGCCAATCATAATCGTTACACTAGAAGGTTGTCCATGAGCACAACGCCAACATTGACGTCGTCAACCAAGAGAATGGCCGGATTGCTGTTCGGAATCGCATTCATCCTCGCCCTGATAGGCTCGCTATCAAGCATGGGCCAGGAAGATGATGGTAATTCTTATAGCGATTCCGGGGATTGGCTCGCGGATGAAAGCGGGATGTATGAGGTCGTCCCGAGCGAGCACGAGCTTATACCCGTTGATTTGACCCACCGCGCCATGGCGGCGGAGTTCAGGATTGTGGCGTTTCCCCGTTCACCGGAGGAATCTCCGCAAAGCGTCGTTCCCATCGTGTATCAAGCCTTCGACGCCATTGACCGCGTCGAGGAGCTTTTCAGCACCTGGCGGCCGGAGAGTCAGGCCAGCTACGTAAACAACACCGCCGCCAGACAACCGGTCAGAGTGTCCCGGGAGTTCTTTGATCTGGTGGCGAAAGCCAAGGCGTATTGGGAACGCACGGATGGCGCATTTGATTTGACCGTGGGGCCGCTCATGGAAGTCTGGGGCCGCTATGAGGACCAAGCCGCCGTCCCGTCCGAGGATGAACTGGCGGAGATTGTCAACGCCATCGGCATGGACAAAGTTATTCTAGATGAGGACAATTCCACGATAGCTTTCGAGACGGATAAGGTCCGGTTGGATTTTGGAGGTATTGGAAAAGGGTACGCCGTCGACGAAGCGGCGCGCACGCTGAAAGACTATGGTGTGGAGAACGCGCTTATAAACGGTGGAACAAGCAGTTTTCTAGCCATGGGCGCTCCGCCCGGCTTGGACGCGTGGAGGATAAGCATTCGACATCCCTACCGTCCGGATGATATCATGGATGTTGTGGAGCTGCGCAACGAATCGTTCGGCGCATCGGGCATTTTTCGAAACCTGATGCGGGCCGGAGACGAGGAAGTTGGAGACATCGTGGATCCTCGCACCGGCCGGCCCGTCAGGGATGTGCTGACCGTATCCGTGGTGGGCTCCAC
>SKRY01000277.1 GCA_007118235.1 Candidatus Hydrogenedentota bacterium
ACGTGTTTCTGAATGGTCCCCGCCGGGATGAGGGGCGGCTCACATAGACGCATCGTCCACCTCCACTTCGAGCAAGGTTTGGGTATGGGGTCCCGCCGCCGCCTTGGCGCTTATCGCGCGCCCCACTATCCACAGGATCTGTTCGCCATCGGTGAGCACGAGTTGCTTCTCCCGCTGGTTCGGAGTTAGACCAAGGTCCCCGAGGTAATCCTTTACCTTCCGGCGCCCTTCCATGCCGAGAGGGCGGAACCGGTCGCCCGGCTGACGGGGCCGCACCACGAGGGGCCCCTGCACGTGAGCGGCGTCGAACACTTGCCGGCCGGGATGGCAGTAGGTCTTCAGGGGTTCGGCGGGAAGCCGCGACAGCCACCGTGTCCGAAAACGTTTGCCGAAGGCTAGCGTCTCGCCGGGACAGGCCAGATGGACAGGCTGACGCGTGCCCCATTCCATGGCCCTTTCGGGCGCCACGATCTCCGCGGTTCGGCGGCCGTTTCGCAATAGAAGCCGTCCGCCCAAGTCGCAGGAGGCGCCTGTCGCCCCGTGGGCGAGGTGATGCCGGGCTTCCTCGACCCGTTCAAAGGCTGGGGTGACGCCATGGCGTTCGGCGAGAAGCACGATGACGCGGCGCTGCAAGGCAGGATGGGCGTCAGTGAAGGTTTGGCGGTCGATTTCGTTCTGGCTGCGGCGGCAACGGTGCAGCAAACTCTCCGCCTGCTGCCGCAGCAGATTATCGTCGTCGCGCAGGCACGTAGCGGTCCGGGCCAATACTTCGTCGACGATGGGATTGAACGAGTCTCGGAGCAGCGGCATGAGTTCGTTGCGGACCCGGTTTCGGGTATACGCGTTGCTCGCGTTGCTCGCATCCTCTCGCCAAGGCAGTTCCCAGTACCGGAGATAGCGTTCGATGTCCTCCCGCGAGCAGTCCAACAGCGGGCGGATGATGCGGACGCCCTGTTCCATTCGCGCCGGCGGGATGCCCGCGAGACCTCGCATCCCTGAACCCCGCACCAGACGCATGAGCACGGTCTCTGCTTGATCGCCTTGGTGATGGCCGGTCGCCAGCGCGGCGCATCCGGTATCCCGCGCGATATCGAGAAACGCCGCGTAGCGCGCCCGCCGGGCATAACTCTCGAAGGGCTCCCCGGCGGCTTCGGCTTCATCTAGGATGGGACGGGAGATTACGTGGAAAGGCAGCCCCCAGCGGAAGGCGAGGTCCGCGGTGAGATTGCAATCGGCTTCGCTCTCCGCGCCCCGCGTGCGGTGGTTGAAATGGACCACGTGGAGCGCGTAGCCGAGTTCGCGCAATACGGAAAGGCACGCCACGGAATCCGCGCCGCCACTACACGCCACCAGCACTTTTTCACCGGTGCGCAGCAGTTGATGGGAGGCAATGGTGAGCGCGGCTTGATCAGCGAGCGTGATGGAAGGGGAGGACACGGCGACGTACGTTCCGATTTGAGCGGCTAACGGAGGGCTTGGCTTGGATGCTCGCCAAGAACGAGGGGAGATACCCCGCGCTCCCAATAGTGTGCGGCGACTGCCAACAAGTTGTGGTCCCCCCGGCGGGTCCTCTACAAGCCGCTGTACAATAAAAAGAAAGTGCCGGTGCACGGATTCGAACCGCGGACACGTGGATTATGATTCCACTGCTCTAACCAACTGAGCTACACCGGCACATGCCCCTCCTGCCATCTGAATGGCCCGAGGGAAAGGGCCACCATCCGCAGCCCGACGATAAAATACCACATGGGAGCGTCCACTGTCTACATTGAGGATTCACCTCAATCACCGGATGCGTATCCGTAATACTGTGGCGCCATCCCGTACCGCCCGCCTATCCGGGGGGCAATAGCCTGTTACCGTCTAGTGTTCACCATTCGTATTGCGGGATCGGCAGCTGTTCGCCGTCCCTCAAGGAGGACTCATGCGCGATAATGCCCGGCACGGTGTACGCCAGCGATTCCACCACGTCGATGGCGGGGCGGCGCTCGTTGACCAACGCATCGACGAATTCGTGGGTCAAGAACGTGTGGGAGCCGCCGTGGCCGGTGTCATGCCGTAAAGGCTCGGGCAGCATGCCCGGCTCTTCGTACCACGCTGTCCGTTCGTATTCCTCAAACATGGGCAAGGCCCGCTCAAAGCCGGCGTCGTCGGTTTCCGTTTGGCCTTCCGTCCGGACGATGGCGGCTTCGTGCCCGTGCGGGTGGGGCATGAAGAAGCTCATCTCCGTGCCGTACCACTGCGCCCGCTCGGTCCCGCGATGCGCCCCTTCCCAGTAGATGGCAGCCCGGTGGCTGTGCCCCTCGTTCGTCTTGAAGAAGGCGGTCTGGTTTGCAAAAGGATTGTCGTAGGCGTTGTCCTTCCAGTAGACCGCGTCGCTCCCCCAGCCCGTGCACATGACATCCGTCAACCGTTCGCCGGTGAGGCCCACGAGAAACGCCAGGTTGTGCGTGGGATACAGCATGGGCGGATAACCGTAACGCCACGTCCGTTCACCGTTTTCGATGAAGAGGCTATCAAGCCCGGCGTGATGGTACTCCGATTCGGAGTAGTAGATCTCCCCAAAACGCCCTTCGTTCCACCACTTCCGCGCCGAGAT
>SKRY01000235.1 GCA_007118235.1 Candidatus Hydrogenedentota bacterium
AGAGCAATCTCAAACGTTCCCCGCCCACCGTTCGTTCTTCCGCAAGGGCGTAGTCCATGTAGTGCTCCAGGACTTTGTCCACAATGACCAAGGCGGACTCGCGATCGGGAGCGGCGGCGGCGATCACGATGAGTTCGCCCCGGCCGGAACGAGTGCTCACCGCCTCCATCAGTCTGTGTAAGGGATCCTCGGAGCCCATGAGCCATTCCATCTCTTGGATTTCGGGCTCGGCAAGCACCCGCTCAAGGATGCTCGTCCCCTCGATCATGGCGCGTTGGGTGTCCACGAACTGGCCGTAGGAGCGCCCGCGCCCTTGGTCAATGCCGTCAAGAACGGCGGGGGTGGTGGCGGCGGCGCGAACGGTCGCGGACGCGTTGTATTCGTCCGGGACCCCGTACCATCCGCCCAGCACCGCCGGCACCGCCAACACAAGGAAGACGGCAATCATAATGGGCAGCCGCAAACGAAGCATCCGCGAGATGTTGATGTTTACGTCGCGTCCGCCGCCGCTGAACCGCTCGGAGGTGAGTTGATTCAACTCGGAAGAAAATTCGTGTGTCATGGGAGTTCCTCGCTAATTCACGGTTGCCAACGGAGCTACTGCAGTGCCAAGCCGTTGGATGCTTTCCAAATAGGTAACGATGTCCGCCGCGGTGCCCCTGTCCTGTGATATGCGCCGGTAGCGGTCCCGCGCATAATAGGTATCCAAGGCCTGGGTATACAGACTCATGACAGGAGAGACGGTGCCCCGGATATCGTTAATGAACTGCTGCAACCGAACGACCGGACGGCGCGGCACATGAATCATGTCGCCAGGCTCAAGGAGCACATCCGCTCCCGTGCGCAGCATGTGACGATAGTCCAGCAAGAAGATCTCCGTAGCGCTCTCGCTTGCTTCCCGCATCAATACCACCTGGCGTGTCCGGGCAGTCTGCGGCACATGGCCGCCCGCCCGCGCCATCAGTTGCATCAGGGTCATCCCCTCGGACAGTTGATAGACGCCGGGGCTGCGGACTTCGCCCCACAAGTAAACCAAGTTGATGCCCTCCGGTATGTAGATGACATCGCCGGGATAAATCGGAGCTTCCGAATCGTGGCTGCCAGGTTCGGTCATATTGCGGAGATCAAACTCGAGCACATCCCGGTAGCCATCGATGGTGCGGAACACGAAAGCCTTGGTGAGCTGACCGGTCGTCGTCATGCCCAAGGTCGTTCCCCGGTCTTGGCCTCCGCCGCGTTGCATGCCGCGCATGCCGCCGGCCCGGTTGATGGCTTCCAAGAGGTTGAGGGGCCGATCGTATTCGAATTGGCTGGTGCTTTGAATATCCCCCATCACGTAATAGCTCTTGCTGGCGCTTTGGGCAATGGTAAGGGATATCTCCGGATCCTGGAACACCGATGTGTACGCCTCCCGAATCTTCTCCGTGGCCTCGTCCCGGGTAACGCCGTTGACATCAATGTCCGGAATATGGGGCAGGGAAACGTGTCCGTCGTAGCGTACACTAACCGTTTGGCTCAGGTCGGGATCGTCGAACGACTGAAACCCCAGCACATCGCCGGCCTCAATTCTGTACTCCATTTCGAGCGGGTTGAAGTCCGGCGTGCGAACCTCATTCTCTTCTTCCCGCTCGGGTTCCTGTTCGCCGAGAATGTCCTCGGTCGGCGTCACGGCGCTTTCCAACGCGATGGCCCGCGCATCCGTAATGGACTGCGAGACTACCGGTCCATTGCCCGCGCCCGTGGCGCATCCCGAGACCACCACCGCCACCAGGACGAGTCCGGCCGCGAGCAAGGCGGGGCGGAAGACCGTGTAGAGGTGCGCCTCCTTTGATATTGTCTTACTCATAATACGCCTCTTTCCCTATTTTGTACGCATCGATTCGTCTGAGTAGCGAACTGTAACTGATATCCAGTAACTCCGCCGCTCTCCGGCGGTTCCACAGCGTATACTGCAAGGCCTCCTCGATGAGGGCGCGCTCGGTATTCTCCATCGCCTCGCGAGCGGCTTCCTTGAGAGGGGGGAAGGTTCTGCCCTTGGGCACGCCATTCCCCTTGTGAAAGTCCCTCGTGATGGTAGGCAGGGCCTCATTCTCCACGGCCGGCTCACCCGTCTCAACCGGCGCCCCCTCTTGCCCTTCACCAAGCCCCGAACTCCACAAACACGCGGGGTCGCCCGTTGTGACATATTTCTTCACTTGGGCTCCCAATTCCCGGACATTGCCACGCCAGGTCTGGGCTTGCATGCGCGCGAGGTACTCCTTGGGTATCGGCTTGTAGTTCTTCCCCTGTTTCTTGGAGTAATTGTAATTGAAATGTTCAGCCAGTACAGGCACATCCTCCAAACGATCGCGCAGGGGAGGCATCTCAACCGTCATTTCACTGATTCGGAAGTAGATGTCCTTGCGCAAGTAGCCGTTTTCGAGGGCATCGTTCAACGGCAGGTTCGTTGCGGCGATCACGCGCACATTCACATTGACGGGCGACACGCCTCCAATGCGCATGATAGGCTCGCCTTCAAGAACCTGCAGCAATTTGCCCTGTATCCGCAACGGCGTCTCGGAGAGTTCGTCCAAGAAAATCGACCCGTTGTGCGCCA
>SKRY01000329.1 GCA_007118235.1 Candidatus Hydrogenedentota bacterium
CATGCACACGTGGGACGATGCATTTTTCTGTGCTGGCCAGGATCATGGCGATGCCCTAACTATCTCCGATCTGCGCGCGATAATCGCCGGGCGTTTTCGTGGCTAGCCTCATGGTTGGGACCGGGGTGTGTTGTCACGGCTATGATTCCACAGCGGCTTGTAGAGGCCCATGTGCTCGCGAGTTTCCATGAAGGGGATTTGTTCCTGGAGCCGTTTTATGAACACGCCTCAGAGGCCTTTATGTCTAACACTAAAATGGCGCACAATTAGTTATGACTCGCTCTACGGTTGTACTGTCTTCAGCTTTTGTACTGCTATGGAATTCTGGCTTCATAGGCGCCGAATATGGTTTACCCTACGCAGGGCCTTTTGCGTTGCTATTCTGGCGTTATCTGGCGCTTACCCTTATCCTTTTTTCGTATCTGTTGATGCGCCAACGTTTTCGATGGATTGGATGGACGGCAGGCGCACTAAACATGACAGTTGGTATCTTGGCCCATGGCGTATGGCTGAGTTGCGTACTCCTTGCTCTGAACCAAGATGTGCCTGCCGGAATAGTGGCGCTGGTGGTCGCCTTGCAACCCCTGGCCACCGGCGCCTTTTCAGGAATCGCAACTGGTGAACACACGCCGCTTCATAGGTGGCTGGGACTGATAATCGGATTTTTGGGGGTTGCTTTAACAATACTCAGCAGGATTGATTTTTCGGACAGCGGGTCGATTTTCGGATACTTGATTCCTTTGGGTTCCGTTATAGCCATTACAATAGCTAGCTTGATCCAGAGAAGGACGGCGCTAAAGAAGAACCACGAAAAGGATGCTATTGATCTGGTCTTGTTCTACCAAAGCCTTGGGACTGCGATAGCCTTGACATTTCCGGCCATATTTATTGAAAACCTGGAGACTCAATGGCCGGTTGAATTCATCTACACCATGCTATGGCTTATTCTTGCAGTTTCCCTGGGCGCTTATGCCCTCATGTGGATGCTGATCAAGAGAATGGATGCCACAAGGGTGGCCAGCTTATTTTATCTAGGTCCTCCGGTAACCATGCTTATGGCCTGGATAGCTTTTGGGGATGTGCTCCAACCGATGGACATTATTGGGCTTGCCGTGGTTTTGGCAGGGGTGTCGCTTACACAAGTCAGGTGTAACGGCAAAGAGGCGGCACGGACTTGCAGCCCGTGATTCATGGCCTTGAAGACCAGGCCATCCCCGCGAGAATTCACCGTGGCCGTCAACAACTAAGGAGTGCTGTCAACGAGCCCAGGCTGGGCGCTCTAATACTCCCGGGCTCGAAGTGGTGTTGTTGAGTGACGGGAAGGTATAACGAATCCAAAAGGAGAACCAGGGATGAGTAAGACAGGATCAATTGTAGTCAAGGCGATGGCCGTGCTGACGATTGCGGCGCTGGCGGGTGGCGCTGGCTTGGCCAACGCCGGGGAAGCGTGGACGGATGCGGGGAAGGCCTACAGTTTCCGGAATTTCACGCTCTTCGAGGCGCTTGAGCAGACCAGGGCGCTGGGGATGACGGAGTTCGAGGCGAATCCCGGTCAACGGCTCAGCCCAAACCATGACGTGGGAATGGGACCGGACCTGAGCGATGCCGAACGCGATGAAGTGCGGGAAAAGGCCGGGGCGCTTGGCGTGGACATTGTGGCCTTTGGGGTCGTGACGCTGACAGCCGATGAGGCGCAAGCGCGGCCCATATTCGAGTTCGCGGATGACATGGGCATCGGCATTCTGGTGGCGCACCCCGATCTCGACAGCTTCGATTTGCTGGACGAGTTGGTCGAGGAGTTCGGCATAAAGGTCGCCATCCACAATCATGGCCCCGAGTCCAATTACGACAAGGTGGCCGACACCCTGGAGGCGGTGGAGGGGCGGCATCCCTACATCGGCGCCTGTGTGGACACGGGCCACGTGATTCGCTCGCAAGAAGAACCGCACGAGGTCGTCGAGGCGTTGGGCGGGCGGGTGCATTCGCTCCACCTCAAGGACTGGGAATACGGGGAAGGCGAAACGATTGTCGGCGAGGGGGATGTGGACCTGAGCGCGCTGGTGAACGCGCTGCGCGCCGTGGAGTTCGACGGTCCCATCGCCTTGGAATACGAGCTTCAGCCGGACAATCCATCGCCCGACATGGCCGTGGGCCTGTTCAATTGGCGGCTCGCCGTGCTTCGGACGGCCTCGTCCGAGGGGCCGTAATCGGCCAAGGCGCGCTGATCGTTCCGCTACATGAGCCGTCCATCCAACGCCACGCCATGAGGAGCAAGCATGTGGCGGCCTGGACGCGAGACCCAGTGGGGGATGGAACTTTTGTTGTCCATCTTGTATTGCTTAACGGGGAGATGTTGTGCCGGGAAGGGTGATGAACAGGTGTAAACATTTCTCCGATTCTGTTATACTGCGCGTAATCCTTTGGAAAGGCAGGAAGTGACGAGGCGGCTTCGGGGCCGTCCAAATGGAAAAGGAGCGTCAATCCGTGGCTGACGCAAGAGAAAAGACCCAAGTTGGCGTGGAGCAGAGTTTGCCGTTTGAACGCCGCATCATGCAGCTGGAAGCCCACCTGGAGGTGGCCGAGTCCGAACAAGAGCGGTATGAACTCCAGGAGGAGCTAGAGCGGGAGCGCGAGGCCGTATTCTCGAACATGACGGCCTGGCAACGGGTGCAATTGGCCCGGCACGCCCTGCGCCCCCGGATGCTCGACTATACAAACCGCATCCTGGACGATCTCGTGGACCTTCATGGCGACCGTCTCATGGGCGATGACCCCGCCGTGGTGGGAGGCATCGGCCGGTTTCGGGGCCAGTCCGTCATGGTGGTGGGCCAACAGAAGGGCGTCACGACCGAAGAAAAAGTGGCGCGCAACTTCGGCATGGCCCATCCCGAGGGCTACCGGAAGGCGTTGCGCCTTTTCCGCCTGGCCGAACGCTGGCGGATGCCCATCGTCACCTTTGTCGATACACCGGCGGCCCACCCTGGCATTGAGGCCGAGGCCCGGGGACAGGGCTCGGCCATCGCCACCAACCTGTTGGCCATGATGCAGTTGCGCACGCCCTTCTTTACGGTGGTGATTGGTGAAGGGGGCAGCGGCGGCGCCCTGGGCATCGCCTTGGGTGACACCGTGGCGATGATGGAGCACGCGATCTACGTGATTTGTCCGCCCGAACGCTGCGCCGAGATCTTGTGGCGCGATGTCGAGAAGAAAGAGATGGCGGCGTCCGCCCTGCGCGTTACCGCCGGGGATCTGTATGATCTCGGCATTGTGGATCGTGTGATTTCCGAACCTTCACTGGGAGCGCATCGGGATCCGGACGCGGCGGCCGAGAGCATCGCCGAGGAATTGGAGTTGTTCCTGGACCACATCAAGAAAGGCGGATGGTCCCTCGAATCGCGGCAGGAGAAATATCGCCGCATGGGCATCTACAGCGAGCGGGTCACACAGGAACTGTAAGCGCCGGTTTGGCCCGGCTTGCGGGGGATGACCGGCATACCTGGAAGACCGTGGACACACTCAGTCTCGAAGAGGGAAAAGACGGATCTGTACGGCTGCGGATTCGGGTGCAGCCGGGCGCCTCAAGGCGCGCCGTGCGGCTGAGTCCGGAGGGGGAGGTGCGCCTGGCGGTGACGGAAAAACCCAAGGACGGCGAGGCCAATGCCGCCGTCGCCGGGTACTTGGCCCGGATTCTGGGCGCGCCGAAACGGGACATCGCGGTTGTTGGGGGACTCAAGTCCCGCAATAAGACGGTTTCCATAGCGGGCTTGAGTCCGCGGGAAGTGGAAATGCGCCTCCGGGCGGAGGCGGAATCAGTACCGACGTAGAAGGAAGTTGCCGTGACGGAATTGCGCGCGAAGATCGACGAAGCAATACAAACCATTCGAACACACAGCTCGATTCAGCCCCAGGCCGCGATCATTCTGGGCACGGGGCTGAACGGACTGGCCGAACAACTTGAGGCGGACGCCCGCATCAGCTACGACGACATTCCCCATTTCCCGCGCACCACGGTCGACGCGCACGCCGGGGAGCTGGTGCTGGGCCATCTAGCAGGAAAGCCCGTGGTGGCGTTGGCGGGGCGCTTTCACTACTACGAGGGCTATACGCTGCAAGAAGCCACCTTTCCCGTGCGCATCGCGCAAGCCCTTGGGGTAAGCACGCTGATTGTGTCGAACGCGGCGGGGGGCCTCAACCCCGAGTTTCGCGCTGGCGACCTCATGCTCATTACGGATCACATCAACTTCATGGGGGACAATCCCCTTATTGGACCGAACGATGACACGCTGGGGCCCAGGTTTCCCGATATGTCGGAACCCTATAGTTGGGAGCTGATCGAGCTGGCGGAGACCAAGGCCCTCGAGTTGGGCGTCAAGCTGCGCCGTGGCGTATACTTGGGGTGTCCAGGCCCATGTCTTGAAACGCGGGCCGAGTACCGGTTCATGCGGTTTCTCGGGGCGGACACCGTGGGGATGAGCACGGTTCCGGAAGTGATTGTGGCGGTACACGCCGGCTTGAAGGTGCTGGGTTTTTCGGCCGTCACGGATGAGTGTTTCCCCGAGGCCCTTCAGCCGGTGGACATCGACCGGATCATCGCCACGGCCAACAGTATCGAGCCGGTCATGAGCCGGTTGGTGTACGCATGTATCGAGAGCATGAATCTGGACCGGTAGCCGGATGGGAACGCGGCGGAGGGGCTGCCTCTTCATGGCGCTGGGGCAAAGGAATTTGGGTGGGGTCGCATGGTGAATAACGTTATACGGCTACTGTTCATCTTGGCTTGCGCCATCATGGGCTACGCGTGGGCACACTACGTTCTTGCCACGCACGAGGGAACAACCGAGGGGTCCGCCGCATATTGGGCGTGGGTCGTTGCGGGAACCGTGAGCGGCATGGTGGTGGGAGGACTCGTCCTCTATGCGCTGCGGTTCGTGACCCAGGACATTTTCGAGCGTATCATGCCTGTGCTGGTATCCGTGGTGATAGCCATGGTGCTGGGGTATGTCGCCAGTCAATACCTCATTGCCTTTGTCTTGAATATTCGAGACACGGCGATCCACAATCTACTCGTGGCCACATTGGTGCTGGTCTTCGGGTACATCGGCATCACGCTGGGCCTTACGCGCGCCTCCAATTGGGACTCCTTGATTCGGGCGGTCAAGAAGAGACACTTCGAGAATGGCAATCCCAAGATTGTGGACACCAGCGTCATCATTGACGGGCGGCTCGCCGATATCTGCGAGACGGGCTTCATAGAGGGCACGCTCATCATCCCCCGGTTCATCCTTCACGAATTGCAAAACATCGCCGATTCCGCGGACGAACTCCGCCGGGCGCGCGGCCGCCGCGGGCTGGACCTGCTCAAGAACATCCAGGAATCCGCGGAGAAGCACAACATCGATGTACAGGTGGTGGAGGATGATCCCCAGGAAGTGAGCGAGGTGGACAGCAAGTTGGTTCATCTCGCCCGCGAATACGGCGCGAAGATCCTCACGAACGACTTGAATCTGAACAAGGTCGCGCGGATCGAGGGCGTCAGCGTGCTCAATATCAACGACCTTTCCAACGCCGTGAAACCCGCGGTTTTGCCCGATGAAGAGATGCACATCAAGATCGTGAAGGTCGGGAAGGAAGCCTCCCAAGGGGTGGGCTACCTCGACGACGGCACCATGGTGGTCGTGGATGGCGGGAAGGATCACGTAGGGCGCGCCGTGTCCGCGGTGGTCACAAGCGTGCTGCAAACCACCGCCGGGCGAATTATCTTCACGCGTCTGCGGAGCGCGCTCTAATGGCTCGTTGTCTTTCCCGGGCGCCCGCAAAGCGCTCCCGATCGGACTTCAGCGCCTGGAGATGACCGGGATGTCCATGGCCACGGCCTTGAATGTCCAAAGCATTGTGCCCGCCGCCGGAATGGGCATGCGCCTTGGCGCGGAGCTTCCCAAGGCCCTCATCCCGATCGCCGGCCGGCCGTTGTTGGCGCACACGCTCGCCCGCTTGCGTGAGGGAGGCGTGATGGAGAACGCGATCATCGTGGCGCCCGCCTCGCACCGGGACGCCGTGGCGCGAATGCTGGACGAGGTCTTCCCCGGGCATTTCTTCACGATCGCCGATGGCGCGGACGAACGTCAGACGTCCGTTGCCCGTGGTCTTGAGGTCCTTGCCGAAGACACCCAGGTCGTCCTTATTCACGACGCCGCCCGCCCCTTTGTCGAGCCAGCGGTCATCCGCCATGGCATCGAGGCCGCGTGGCGCTGGGGCGCGGCCACGGCGGCCACGCCCTGTGTGGACACCATTCTGGTTGGTGACGAGGATGGTTTCCTGGAGGCCACGCCGGACCGGAGCCGGTTGTGGGCTTGTCAAACCCCCCAAATCTTCCGCAGGGACGTCATTACGCGCGCACACCACCTGGCCGCGCGGGAAGGTTATCTCGCCACGGATGACGCCTCGCTAGCGCGGCGGATGGGAACGCCGGTGAAACTGATTGAGAGTTCGCCGTCGAATTTCAAGATAACGGCGCCAAACGATTTGGCCATGGCCCAGAGGTTGCTCTCGGAATGACGAATATACGCATTGGACAAGGCTACGATCTGCACCGCTTGGAAGCTGGGCGCACCCTTATACTCGGAGGACTGCCCATTCCCTACTCCAAGGGACTGGCTGGCCACTCGGACGCCGATGTGCTGACCCATGCCATCATCGACGCGCTTCTGGGCGCGGCCGTTCTCGGCAATATCGGACAACACTTTCCCGACACGGATCCCGCTCACAAGAATGCGGATAGCCTGGAGCTATTACGGGCCGCGATGCGCATGATTCACGGAGCGGGGTACGCGTTAGTGAACATCGACAGCACCATTGTCGCCCAGGCGCCCAAGCTCAACCCCCATTTGCCGGGCATTCGGGCGCGGTTGGCCGATACCATGGATATCCCCGCCAGCCGCGTGTCCGTCAAGGCCAAGACCAACGAGTACATGGGGCCGGAAGGGCTGGGCGAAGCCATCAGCGCCCAAGCCGTGGTGTTGCTTGAGGCCCGGGGATAGTGCCGCGCCCGGGCGCCCCTGAACGCCTATCATGACCAAGGAACGTCTCGACACGCTGGTGCAACGCCAGACCGGTCTCAGCCGCTCCCAGGCCCAAGGCCTCATCAATACGGGCAAAGTGTACGACGCGCAGGGGCGGAAGCTGGACAAGGCCGGTCTTCGCGTGGACGAAACGGCTGTGCTGGAGATCCGCCGGGACGAGATGCGCTATGTCAGCCGGGGCGGCTACAAACTGGAGGCGGCCCTCGATCACTTTGCCATCGGCGTGACCGGCCGCATCGCCATTGACGTGGGCGCGTCGACGGGCGGGTTCACGGATTGCCTCCTTCAACGCGGCGCCACGCGCGTCTACGCCGTGGATGTGGGCTATGGCCAGCTAGCATGGCGGCTCCGCCAAGACGATCGCGTTCACGTCATGGACCGCACCAACATTCGCCATCTCACGCCGGACCGCCTCTCCGAATGCCCGGACTTCTTCACGGTCGACTGCTCTTTCATTAGCCTGCGCCTGGTGCTTCCGCCGCTGGTTACGTTGCTGGCGCCGGGAGCCGCTGGGGTAGTCCTTATCAAGCCGCAGTTCGAGGCGGGCAGGCAAGACGTGGGCAAGGGGGGCGTCGTGCGCGACCCCGCCATCCATGAGCGCGTCATCCAGGAATTCCGGGAAGCGGCGGCGGGGATGGGATTCACCGGCTCGGATGTGATACCGTCTCCCGTGGTGGGGCCCGCTGGAAATCGGGAATTTTTGGCGTATTTGCCCCGCTTTTCTTCCCTGTCAACCCAAGAAACTTCGTAGTCCAACCGAACCACGGCGAAAACGCTCCATGTTGGAAGTGCTTCGCATCCAGAACTACGCGCTCATCGACGAAATCGAGCTGGAGTTCGCCCCCGGCTTTAATGTGCTCACCGGGGAAACCGGGGCGGGCAAATCGATTATCGTGGGCGCGCTTAACCTCATCCTTGGCGCCAGGGCGTCCAGCGGCGCCGTCCGCGAAGGCGCCAAGCGCGCCGAGGCCGAGGCCGTGTTCCGCGTTCCCGAGCCCTCCCCGCGCTTGCAGCGCATTCTGGAAGAACGGGAGCTGGAACTGGACGATGAGGCGCTCGTGCTGGCCCGCCGGGTGTCCAGCGACGGGCGCAGCCGCGCGTATGCGTGTGGCGGGCTCGTGCCGGCTTCTGTTCTGGCGGAGATCGGGGACGAATTGGTTGACCTGCATGGCCAGCACGAGCATCAATCCCTGCTCCAGGTCGATCGCCAACTCGAGTTGCTTGATGTCTACGCGGGCACGGAAAAAGACGCGGCGGAGGTGGCGCGCGGCGTGGGAGAACTGCATCAGCTTGATCGGCAAATCGCCGAATTCGAGGCGAGCGGCCGGGAACAGGCCCGGCGCTTGGAATTTCTGCGTTACGAAGTCAACGAGATTGACGACGCGGGGCTCGAATCGGGCGAGGAAGAGCGGCTTCAAGCCCGGCGAAATCGGGTGGCCAACGCGGAGCGCATCCATTCGGCGGCGGCCGCGGCGTATACCGCCCTGTACGAAGAGGAGGGGACAGCGGCTAGCGACGCGATCGGCCGGGCCGTGCGCGAACTGGAAGCGGTGGCGGAGGTGGATCCCGAAATCCAGCAGGCGGTTCGTCAGCTCAACGATATCCGGGCGAGTCTGGACGAAACGGCCCAGGATGTGCGCCGCCTTTCCGAGTCCATTGAATTTGATCCCCAAGAATTGGACGAGCTGAACCAGCGCTGGGATCTCATCCGGGGACTCAAGCGTAAATACGGCGATACGATTGACGCTATACTGGCGTACCGCGACGAAGCGGCCGCCACGATTTCCCGGTTCGAGAACCGCGACGCGGAGCTGGAGGCCTTGCACGCCAAGCGCAACGAAACCCACGCCCGCCTCATGAAACAGGCGGGGGCGCTGTCCAAGACCCGCCGCCAGGCCGCCCGCAAACTGGACAAAGCCGTCACAAAAACCCTGCAAGACTTGGGGATGGCGGGGGCCCGCTTCGAGACCGTGCTTGAACAGAGCGACCTTACGGCCAAGGGGCTGGACAGAGTTGAATTCAAACTGGCCGCCAACAAAGGGGAACGGTTGAAAGCGCTCCGGCAAGTGGCCTCGGGCGGCGAGATTTCCCGGATCATGCTCGCCCTGAAGGCCGTGTTCGCGCACGCGGATCGCATTCCCACCCTGATATTTGATGAGATCGACGCGGGCGTGGGCGGCGCCGTGGCGAATCGCGTGGCGGCCAAGCTGGCTCAACTCGCGGAATCGCATCAGACCATCTGTATCACGCACCTCCCCCAGATCGCCGCCGCCGCCTCGCGCCATTACCATGTGGCCAAGACCACGCGCAAGGATCGCACCCTCACGGACGTAAGCCGCGTCGAGGCCGAGGAACGGGTTCGGGAGATCGCCCGTCTGCTGGATGGGAGCCTGTCCGGCGTGAGCCTGGAACACGCCCGGGCCTTGCTCAAAGGCGGGTCCGAGGCGCAGCGAAGCGCATGATTCAGAAGTGCGCCGCTGCCGGCGTGACTGGCTCTTGGCCGGCAGCGGCGGCATGACGTAGCGGACGCGCTTCCTACCGGCGGCTGATGGGGCGCTCGTGGAAATCGCCCTCTTCCACCGAAATATTCCCCGACATCCGCACCTTATATCCATCTTCATTCTTGAACGTGCACCAGATGCCCTCGAATTGAGGCGGTTCCTCAATGTAGTGAACAAAGACGGCTTTTCCGCCCGACCAAAGGGTGACACGAATCGGTGTAGCCATGCGTTGCAACTCCTTATCGTTAGTGGCCCGTGCCGCTTCCACGATTGAAAAACGCGCAAATCCCCGCCCGGCATCATTGTCCGGTCCGCCAGGCGTCTGCGGGAGGAATACTTCCCAAGCGGCCGGGAAGGCTTCGTGCAGCTCCAATTGTACACATCATCCCCGCATGGACAAAGCGGCGCGGCTGGGCGCCATTCGCCGCCGGACCTGAGGCGCGTAAGGCGCTGAAAGCACTGCCGGGAGTGGCC
>SKRY01000278.1 GCA_007118235.1 Candidatus Hydrogenedentota bacterium
CGGGCGTCTGGGACCCCGCGATTCGCTCGGCGCTGACCGACTATCACCAGTCCCTCGGCGGAGAAGTTTTCCGAACGCCGCCCGATGAAGGGCTGGCCGTGGTCACGGGTCAACAGCCCGGACTGCTCACCGGCCCACTCTACACGATCTACAAGGCCGCCACCGCCGTCCAAGTGGCGCGGGCCATCGAGGCCCAGAGCGGCATTCCGTGTACACCCATCTTCTGGGTGGCGGACGACGATCACGACTTCGACGAGGTGCGCCGGGTTCACATTCTGGATAAGCAAGACGCGCCGCGGCTGTTGGATTACGAGCCGGAAACAGACCCCACGGGCCGCCCCGTCGCTGGCATCCCCGCCGAGGCCTCGCTCCACGAACAGGTGGATGAGACGGCCCGATTGTCCCGGGGCGGCGAACACCGCGATGCCGTTAGAGCCCTACTTCACGAAACGCTTGATGAAGCCGAATCCTTCGCGGATTGGTTCGCCCGGCTTCTCGCCCGCTTGTTTCGGGGCTCGCCTTTGCTCGTCTTCTCGCCCCGCTTGCCCGACGCGCGCCGGAAAGCAGCGGGCATCCTCGAAGCCGAGATTGCGGAGCCCTTGGCCACCACGGCGGCTGTCACGGACCAGGGCAGACGCTTGGAGCAGTTGGGCTATACCGCTCAGCTCCGGAAGGCCGCTAACGAGTGCGCTTTTTTTCTTGAAGAAGACGGCCTGCGCCGCAAGGTCATTCACGCCGATGGAGCCTTCACCCTCCCCGAAACGGGAAGGCGCATCGCCCCCGAGGAATTGCGCCGAATGCTTCATGCGCAGCCCGAGGCCTTCTCCCCCAACGCCGCCCTTCGGCCCGTGACGCAGCAGGCGCTTTTCCCTGTCGCGGCCTACGTCGGCGGGCCAGGCGAAGTGGCGTATTGGGCGCAGTTGAGGCCCGTGTTCGACCGGCACGAATTGCCCATGCCGATGGTGTATCCAAGGACATCGTTCGCTCTCATGTACGAAAAACACCAACAGTTGTTGGAACGCCACGGCCTGACGCTGGACGATCTCCAGCAGCCCGAGGAAGAACTCGTTGAACGGGCCTTGCGGCGGCATCCCCCGGACAGCGCCATGCTCCCGCTCCTCAACACGTACAGAGAGCGCATAACGGAGGGCCTGGAGCACTTCACCCGCGATTTCATGGCGCGGGACGCCACGGCCGGCGCCATGGCCGAGAGCATGAGGGAGCGGGCCGTGCGGCAGTTTCAACGGATGGAACGCGTGCTGCTAAAATCGGACCGCGATCACCACGAGACCATGCGAAATCAGGTGAAACGCCTGCGGAATGTCCTCTACCCCAGCGGCGTTCCGCAAGAACGCCATTACACCGTGTTTTCGTTCTTATTCGAGCAGGGACCAGCTTTGATCGAGCGCATCACGAACGCGGTCGAGCCGGGCCATTTTGAGCGGAAGGAGATTGTGCTGTGAGCGTGGACGTGCTGGCGATTGGAGCCCATCCCGACGATATCGAAGCGGGGGCGGGCGGCGTCGTGATTGCGTTGGCGCGCCAAGGCTACCGCGTAGGCGCGCTCGACCTCTCGCGAGGGGAGCTGGGTTCACGGGGCTCCGTGGCCGAACGGGACGAGGAGGCCCGCCAAGCGGCCCGCGTCCTAGGCGTGGCCGAACGCCTCAACGCCGGGCTGCCCGACGGCGGCATCGCCAACACACCGGAACAGCAGAAGGCGGTCGTCCGGCACATCCGCCATTTTCAGCCCCGGATCATCTTGGCGCCGATGAACCATGATCGCCATCCCGATCACAACGCCGCGCATGATTTGGTTCGCGACGCCAATTTCTTCGCGGGCCTCACCGAGTTTGACGCGCCCCCTCCCCCACACCGCGCTGATATCGTCTACGGCTACCGCGTGCATGGGGCAAGCGCTGTTCCCGAAATCGTCATTGACATTAGCGAGGTCTTCGAGCAAAAGATGGAAGCCATGGCGGCGTACCGATCGCAATTCCACAATCCGGATTACGACGGCCCCGCCACCTACGTGGCTTCAAAGGAATTCTGGGATTCGGTCCGGACGCGCGCCTCGTACTGGGGACACCGGATCGGTGTAGAATACGGTGAACCGTTGTTCGCCTCACTGCCTATCGGCCTTACCACACCGCCCGGACTACAGGAGTAGCCATGGTTATCGGAATCACATGTCATCCCAGCGCGGGCGGCAGCGGCATCTTCGCCACGGACCTCGGCGTCGCCTTGGCCGAGCGCGGGCACACGGTCCATTTCGTGACCTATGAGCCCCCCTTCCGCCTGCAGGAATTCCATGACAACATCTTCTGCCATTACGTTCAGCTCACGAGCTACCCCCTCTTCCGGTTTCCGCCGATGTCGCTCGCGCTGGCCACGAAGATATCGGAAATCGCCGAGGAATCGGGCGCGGACATCTGGCACGCGCATTACGCCATCCCCCACGCCGCCTGCGCCATCCTCGCACGCGACATGCTTCCCCCGGAAAAGCGCTTCCGCATCGTCACCACGTTGCACGGCACGGACATCACCCTCGTGGGGAGCGATCCCAGCTTCTACCGGCTCACGCGCTAC